>JBJTGC010000255.1:0-2118 GCA_046093725.1 Actinomycetota bacterium | reverse complement strand
GTACATGAAGGAGAGCCATGAAACTCAAACTGACAGCAGTCCCCCAGCCGGTCAACAGCGGAGTTCCGTTCAACGACTCCTCCACTGGGTGGATGTCCAATGGAAACTGCCGGAACTATCCGCCGGCCACCTTCTTCCCGTCAGACGGGGTGGGTGTTGATCGCGCTCGAGCGATCTGTGCGGGTTGTCCAGTTCAGGCACGTTGCCTTGATTACGCCCTCGATGAGCGCATCGAGCACGGTGTGTGGGGTGGATGCAGCGAAAGGGAGCGTCGTCGCATACTCAAGCGACGAGCACTGGCCGGCTGAGTCGACCGTCGAAACAGATTTGGTCAGTTGTTCGACGACTCGTCGGATGATTGACCGGACTTGCCTTCGTCCATTGCCTTCTTGAACTCTTTCTGGGCAGAGCCCAGATTGCGAGCGAGCTTGGGCAACTGTGAGCCACCGAAAAGCACCAAGACGACGATGGCGATGACGAGAACCTCATTGCCTTGCAAGATCGAAATCATGGACTCACCGTATCAGGGCACTTCCCACCACACACATCGACTCCCCTCGCTCGCGGAGCTCTCAACATCAGCCCAATTTTCTTGCTAGATAGCAAGGGTGCTCGAATGCGTCGTCAATATCAGCGAAGGCGCTGACCGCCGGGTGCTCGGCGAACTTGCCGCAGTAGTCGCCGATGACCTCCTCGACATCCATACCGACGCGCATCACAATCGCAGCGTCTTCACACTTGTAGGCGAACAAGCACCATGCAACTTGACTCGAAAAGCGCTTGAATTGCTCGACTTCGCAGCGCATTCTGGAGTGCACCCACGACTTGGAATCATCGATGTCGTGCCGTTCGTGCCCTTGGCTGGGTCAACGTGGGAGGACGCAGTTGAAGCGCGCAATCACTTCGCACATTGGGTGGCTGACGAATTCGCAATACCTGCGTTCTTGTACGGATCAGAACGAACGCTGCCCTTTGTTCGCCAACACGCATTCGTGGACCTTGATCCTGATGTGGGTCCGCTGGCGCCACATCCGAGTGCGGGTGCAGTGTGTGTCGGAGCACGCGACACTCTCGTTGCGTACAACGTGTGGTTACACGACAGCGATGTGACGGCAGCACGCAAGATTGCTGCTGCCATTCGCGGTGCTTCACTGCGCGCACTTGGGCTACAAGTAGGAGACCGCGTACAGGTCAGTATGAACCTGATTAACCCAATGGAATTGGGCCCAATGGAGGCCTTTGATGCAGTCAGTGAACTAGCAGGAACCGAGGGTGCAGAACTTGTAGGACTGATTCCGCAGACGGTGCTTGATGTCATTCCACCGTCACGATGGAAACAACTCGATGTGTCGACGGAACAGACGATTGAATTCAGGCTCGCTGAGCGAGCGCAGCGACGTTCCTAGTCGGTGCCAGTACGGCGGTTGGCCTGTGCCCGTTGACGGCGAAGGCGACGACGCTCACGTTCGCTTAGTCCGCCCCAAATGCCGAACTTTTCGCCATTTGCAAGTGCGTATTCGAGACAGTCACCACGCACCACGCACCCACGGCACACTTCTTTAGCTTCGCGAGTAGATGCACCACGCTCTGGGAAAAACAAGTCGGGGTCGACTCCCAAGCAGTTCGCCGAATCTTGCCAACTGCGCTCAAGGCTCAAGTCATCGTTGTGTGAATCGATCATGTTGTGTCCTCCCCATAGGGCTCTTGGCTGAGCGACGCTTCGTGAAAAACCGGCCCGGGAGGACAGCCACTTCGCACCTATGTCAACTAACCACTGTAATTACAACGATGTGATTCTGACAAAAAGTTCACGAACTTGCAAGTGGCAAGCAAAAAGCGAACAAACGTTCGTTCGGACAGTCAGCGTCTGCTTCCGGCCCGCGAGGTGTGTCGCTTGCTGTCGAGGAAGTCAACCAATACAAAGTCACCCAAATTCTCTGGTGTCGTGAAGAAAGCTCGCCCGCGATTGACACGCGTCAACTGTTCGATGAAGGCGCGCAGAGCACCGGTGACATCAAGCACGAATGAGTTGATGCGAATGTCCTCTTTGGTGCATCGCATGACTTCTTTCATCGTGGCTTCGACGGTGTCGCGCGTGGGTGGGTAGTTGAAGTACAC
>JBJTGC010000254.1:0-2554 GCA_046093725.1 Actinomycetota bacterium | reverse complement strand
TCACCATCCTGTGCGAAGATCTCTCGCACACTACGACCGTCGAGTTTTTGCACCATGTCGTCGGTGTCAAGACTCACAATGTCAAGACGTCGCGCGATCTCGTTGGCCACGCTCGTCTTTCCCGAGGCCGTCATACCGACCAACACGACGTGCCGGTTGAGCACCTGCACCATGCGGTCAATCCGTGAGCGTTGAAGCGAATGACGAAGCGTTATGGATGAATTCACGGAGTGAGTCCCCGCCAAACTTCCGCTGGGCCTCTCCGGCGAGCACCAATGCAACCATCGTTTCAGCTACGACTCCGAGGGCTGGTACAGCGGTCACGTCAGTGCGTTCTTTGAAGCTGACCGTCTCTTCTTTGGTGACCATGTCGACTGTCTTCATCGTGGGTCGATTGAGCGTCGCGAGCGGCTTCATCGCTGCGCGGACAATAAGTGGTTCACCGGTGGTGATGCCACCTTCGGTCCCGCCGGAACGATGTGTCTCGCGTCGGTATGAGCGCGACGCTTCATCCCAATGAATCGCATCGTGTGCTTCACTTCCGCGCATTCCCGCCACTGCCATACCGTCACCGATCTCGACCGCCTTCACCGCCTGAATGCTCATGATGGCCTGTGCAAGTAGTCCGTCGATCTTGCGGTCCCAGTGAACATGACTTCCAAGACCGAGAGGTACGCCGTGTGCGACAACTTCCACTACTCCGCCAAGACTGTCTCCATCTTTGGCAGCGACCTTGATGGTGTCGATCATTGCGGCCTCAGCGGCACCATCGAAGCAACGCACCTCTGATGAATCGATACGTTCCAGATCGGCCAGGGCTGGCAACGAAGAAGACGTCGAACGGACATCGCCGATTTGAATGACATGACTGACGATGGATGCTCCGACGTGCGACAACAACAACTTGGCAAGAGCACCAGCAGCGACACGAGCAGCGGTTTCACGCGCACTCGCTCGCTCAAGAACGTCACGTGCATCGTCGAACCCGTACTTCTGCATACCGACAAGATCGGCATGCCCGGGTCGCGGCTGAGTGAGAGGTTGGGCGGTTCTTCCGGGCGCTGGCGACATCTCATCGTGCCACTTGTCGCTGCGGAACCATTCGGAATTTTGAATCTCGATGGCAACAGGCGAACCAAGCGTTCGACCATGTCGTATTCCGCCCACGAGAGTGATCTCGTCCTTTTCGAACTTCTGTCTGGGGCCACGTCCGTACCCGAGTCGACGGCGAGCAAGTTCACTTTCGATATCGCTGGCGAGCACGGGCAGACCTGCAGGGAGTCCCTCGACGATGACCGTGAGCGCTTTACCGTGAGATTCACCAGCTGTCAGATATCTCAGCACCATGTCAGGCTACTGGCGCCTTCGTTCCAGTTCGCGTTCTGCGGCCGAACGCATGACCACATGATCAGGCACTCGAAAACTGGCTTCGTGTCCGAACCACCAGTGGTGTTGAAGTACCGCCTGATGAATAAGCATCCATAGACCATCCACCACCAATGCACCATTGTCTGCTGCGCACCTCAGGAGTTGAGTTTCAAGGGGCTGATACACGGCATCGAGCACCACCTTGCAACGACCAATGACCTCACGAGACACCGGCAATGCGTTGCCTCCGTCCACTGCCGATCCCATGCCGACAGAGGTTGCATTGACTAACACATCGAATGACCCCTTCTCCCGAGGATCCAACTGAACGATGTCTGCATCTCGAACGCGTGCACGAACCATGTCCACCAGGTTCTCCGCACGTTCCAACGTGCGATTGAGGACACGAACCGTCATGCCATGACGCGCTGCCGCCAGTGCAATCGCTCGCGCCGTGCCCCCTGCCCCTGTCAACAACATTCGTGATCCCTCACACGACAGGTCTCCGTGGAATTTCAGAGCATTGATACATCCATCGCCGTCAGTATTCGTGCCGTGCCATCCGCCGTCGCGATACGTCACGCAGTTGACGGCAGCCAGCGTGGTGGCAACATCGTCCGTACTTGCCAAATGCGCGCCAATGACTTCCTTCAGCGGCATCGTCACGCTGAGCGCACGGAAATTTTCACTAGCAAGTCGCTGCAACACACCGGGAAGTGAATCCTTCTGGACCTCCACCGCTTCATATGTCCACTTACGGCCGGTATCAGCAAACACTGCATTGTGAATCGCTGGAGACAAACTGTGAGCCACAGGGCTACCGATGACGGCGGCGCGAATAATCTGCTCTTTCATCACGAAGACATCTTCTCAGCCGAGGAGACCTGCAGCCCTCGCCTTTTCCACGTTCGCTAGGTGTTGCTCGTAGGTCGCCGCGAAAACGTGAGAGCCGTCATCATCGGCAAGTACGTAATAGCGATATTCGCAGGGTGTGTTGCGCGGCAAATCGCGACATATGGGGTCTGATGGAAGCGGATTCGGTGCCGGTGAGAGGGCGGCCTGAATGGAGGCTCTCCCCGGATTTGCAATTGGCGTTGGCGGCAGACCGGCACGCTTGTAGGTGTTGTATTCGGTGTCCGCACTCTTGAGGTCGCTGAATGCTGCTGCCGGATCAGCGCCGTAATAC
>JBJTGC010000253.1:0-5878 GCA_046093725.1 Actinomycetota bacterium | reverse complement strand
GTACTGCAAGTTGTTGATGTCAGCTGCGTTCTCGCCTTTTGGCTGGAACACGTCTTGCGGCGCATCCTTGGCGCAACCTGCCAAGAACATGCTTGCGCCGACCAACGTGGTGATGGCCAATGCGCGAACGCGACGCGCGTTACGCGCGGACATTGCGTGACGACTCATGGGACGTACACCTCTATTTCTTGTCCTTCAAGACCGGGCACGATGAACTTGTACGGTCCGGCTGCTTCGCTCGACTTCGGAATGTTGAGTGTGAGCACGTTCACCTGGTCTTCGCCAGTGAGCTGCGTGCACTGTTCAACCTTTTCCTTCACACCTGTATCGGCAACTGTCTTCTCGCCCAACTCGGCGACCAAACGGTGCTCTTCGGCGTCCATGTTGCGGAACAACACCTGCACGTTGTTCGAACGTGGAATGGTGACGGTTTCAACTGGTGTGTCAAGACCACTCAACGTTGCGACAGCCTTGCCATCACGCACGGTGATGGTGGCGAGTGTGGCGCTCTTCAAAGACACTGCGTTATTCGGGTGCTTGTCGAAGTACTTGTCTGCCTCGGCACCACATTCCATGTGTGAGAAGTGATCTTCCTCGGCTGCTTCGACCAACTCGGCGCGCTCACCTGAAATACCGGTGACGATGCCGGCTCCGATGAGCGCGACTGCACCAACCGAACACAAAGCACCCACCGCACGACCACGCATATTCGGCTTCAGTGCGACAAGGAAGCCAACAACCAATACGAGCGAAGCAACGATGATGAAGACGACTGCGCCGGCTGACTTTGAAATGTTCAACATGATGCGTGAGAACGAGATGGCGATGATGCCGACAATCACTGCTGCTGCAACGGGGAACTCAAGTGGGTGCAGCAGACGACCGCGCAATTGGCTATTAAAGGTCGAGTCTGCCGAGGCGCGACTTGCGTAGTCCTGCACCAGCCACTCCACACCGCCGGCCACCAAGGCCACGATGCCGAGCACAAACACGATGGGGTTGGTGGCAAGACCGAACACCAACATGACGATGCCGACTGCAACAATCAGCGGCCATACTGCAGCCGGGGCCGGCTGTTCGGCAGCTGCAACCGCTTCCTTCGCTGTGTGTGCGGTGGAATCGCGCGTGAACGAAGTGAGTCCACCAAGCAAGGCCGCTGCAGATGCCAGCGAACCAAGTGCTACTGCACCAATGTCGTTCGGATTGACGAACACCATGTACAGCACCATGGCGATGGTTGCGAGGGCGGTGACCCCGTAGAAGTACTTGGAACCTGTGGTGATCATCTCTCGCCTACTTCTGCACGTACACGACGAACCAAAGCGCCACGAAGATTGCCGTGAGCACATACCAATACAACGCATGGGCGTTGACGACTTCGACATCGTCGCGTCGACCACCCACAGAACGGAACCACGTGACCGCGGTGAACACCATGCCGGTGACCACCAAGATCATCATTGTCGCGGTAATTGCATAGAACATGGTCTGGTATGCGCCGTCACGCACACCAATTCCCATTTGCGAATACACAGCAATCTGGGCGTTGACAATTGCGGCACCAAGACCGAATGTCACCAACAGAGCCAAAGAGCGGTGCGAGTCGTGTCCGCGCTTTGCGCTGTAACTTGCCCACTGCGCCATCAACAACAGCGCAAAGAAGGTGGTGAGCATCGTGTTGGCTGCAACTTCTGGAATTGCAATGTCCTTCGGCAACCAATCTTTGATGATGTACAGACCATCAGAAGACGAGCGCGTCGGGGCTGCTGCGCGGAAACGCAACCACATGGACAACATGCCACCCATCAAGGTGATGGCAGCCACAGATAACACACCGACGGCGACCATTGCTTGGCGCTTCGGTGCAGGCGTTGCAGCTGATGGAAGTGCGAGAGTCATGCCGATACTCCCTTCGAATCGAGAACTGGTTCAGCAGAGCCGACCGTTGCAAGTTCAGAGAAGTTGTTGTGCGGTGCCGGCGATGGCGTGGCCCACTCAAGTGTGTGACCATTCCACGGATCGTCGCCAGCGTGTTCACCAGAGCGGAAGTCCGTGACCGCTGCGCCGATGAAAGCAAGAAGTCCGAGAATGACAAGTGCGTGTCCGGCCGTTGATGCACCGTTCCACAGCGAAATCGGACCGTCGTAGTCAAAAGATGCGACGGCACCATTGGGCTGACCTTGGAAGCCGGCGATGTATTGCGGGAACGCTGCAAGCACGGTGCCAAGAAGAACGAGTGCTCCGGCACCAAACACTTTCTTGTCGGCAATCTTGCGACCCCACAACTTCGGTCCCCAGAACGCAATTGCACCAAGACCGGCAAGTAGCGACCCGTACGACACGTAGACAGTTGCACCTTCTTCGAACACAGTGCCGGCCAAGTCGGTGGCATCAATGTTGAGCAATGCATTGCCGAGCATTCCGACGAGAATCATTCCGACACCAAGGAATGTGATGGCAAAGGATGCGTTCGGACGAATCTTGCCTGATTTTGCACCAAGAGCACCGAGTGCAAGAACGACGAGTACACCGAGAATCGGCAAGAGATTGAACAATGCAAACGTGATGAGTGACTGAATCTTGTCGGCAGCACTACCGGTAAAGGTGAGGACATGTTGCGACTGTGTGACTGCACCGAGCACCGCGGTGGTGACAAGTCCGATGCCGGCCAATGCAGCGCCGCGCAATGGTTGACGTCCACCTGAGACAACTGGCCCCATGTCAGCGAGTGCGCCAACAGCCATGACGACAAAGACGAAGGTCAACGGCTGCGTGAGTGCCCAACCAAGATGGTCATTCACCGCGTAGTTGCCGCCAAAGGCAACGCGTGAATATGTGTGGTCGACATAGAGGTATGCGAGGGTGCCGATTGCAACTGGCAACGAAGCAACAATCGCAAAACCACCAGCAAGCACTGACCAACTGAACAGTGGTGCACGCTCGAGCGACATTCCTGGTGCCCGCGACGTGAGCACTGTGACAATTGAAGATGTCGCTGCAGCCACAAGTCCGGCAGCAGTCACCGCGAGACCAAGGAGATACAGATCCACCATGTCGGAGTTGCCACCAGCAGGTCCACCATTTCCGGCGATTGCAATGATGACCGTGGCGACACCAGTTATCCACAACCACAGTCCGAGTTGTGCGAGGCGCGGGAATGCAATCGAACGTGCTCCAACCTGAAGTGGCGCAACTGCAACGGCAATGCCGACGAACGTTGGTGCGAGTACGGCGTACACGAGACCAAAGCGGAAGATGGCAAGCAATTGTGGAGCGGCATCTGAGTTGATGAGTGCTGATGATGGCGTGATGCGCTCAAGTCCGATGAGCGCAGCAACCACTGCTGTTGCCAATGCGAGCAACCACGACAGCGCGACAAAGAGTCGGCCGATCTTCTTGTGATCAGATGAGCTCACCCAGTCGGCGATGCCGACGAGCAATTGGGGCACCGCATCACGTGAGGCCGATGCCTGCGCGTGCGTCTCGATGGTGGTCATGTCGTGGTAGGTCTCCCGTACCCCTCGCCTTGGGGGTCAAGGCAGGGGCACACAACGCGAATAGTTCCGTGTTTCACACTATCCACATGGGCTAGGTGGGCCCGAACTCCCCAGCGAGCACTAACGAACGAGGAAGTGACAGTCGTCGCTAGGCGACGAGCACGTCGATGGTCAGCGCGACGAACACCAATGACACATACGTAATGGAGAACGAGAACAATCGCATCGACGCGCCGGCCGAAGGACGCCGACCAAGTGCAATTGTGCCGACGAGAAACCCAACCCCGAGAAGCGCAGCCGTGACGCCGTAGATCCACCCGAGGTCTGCGACAGGGACCAGCGCCAACGACGTGACCAAGATGGCCACGCAGTAGCGGATCATCGACTTCACCACATCCTCAGTTGACACCACTGACGGCAACATCGGTACCCCAGCTGCCCGATAGTCGTCGGCGTGGCGGATGGCGAGGGCCCAAAAGTGCGGCGGGGTCCAGAGGAAGATGAGGAGAAAGAGGAGTGCGGCGGACCAGCTGAGCGAATTGGTGACCGCGGCCCACCCAACGAGCACCGGCACGGCCCCAGCAGCGCCGCCGATGACGATGTTCTGCTTGCTCGTGCGCTTCAGCCACAACGAGTACACGAATACATAGAAAGCGGTGGCCGACACCGCAAGCACGGCGGACAACAAGTTCGCTCCAACCCAGAGCAGAGCGAAGGCCGCCACCTCGAGAGACAGTGCAAAGACAAGCGCATTGCGTGGTGCGATCAGACCGGTGACGAGTGGCCGATTCTTGGTGCGCTCCATCAGCGCATCGATGTCACGGTCGATGTACATGTTGATGGCGTTCGCTCCACCCGCAGCGAGGGAACCACCAATCAATGTCACGACAATAAGACCCCATGACGGCCACGAACCCTCGGCCAAGACCATTGTTGGCACAGTTGTGATGAGTAGCAACTCGATGATGCGCGGCTTGGTGAGTGCGATGTAACCGCCGACGACCGAGCGAGGTGCTCGGGACGACGAATGTGCTCCGCCAATACGAGAAGGCACGACAGGGCGCACATTGAGGGACATCGGAACCTATGGTACGAGCGCAACTGCGATGCGACCAATCGCAGGCAGACTATTCATGTGACAACCCCCGTCATCGCGAGCCAGCCCTCGGTCGCAGAACCTTCTGTCATAC
This sequence comes from Actinomycetota bacterium, assembly GCA_046093725.1. Lineage (GTDB taxonomy): Bacteria > Actinomycetota > Acidimicrobiia > Acidimicrobiales > Ilumatobacteraceae > UBA2093. The sequence continues at coordinate 1,191 of JBJTGC010000253.1, read as the reverse complement.
AAGAGGAGAACGTCGACACGACCGTCGACCGTGATTCGCCCTGGATTGTGCTCGTGTGGAACGACCCCATCAATCTCATGTCGTACGTCACATTCGTGTTCCAGAAGTTGTTTGGTTATTCACTCGAGAAAGCAACACAACTGATGCTCGATGTGCACGAGAAAGGTCGTGCAGTCGTGTCGACAGGTACTCGCGAGCGCGCAGAGATCGACGTCTATCGGCTGCATGAGCATGGTCTCTGGGCCACCATGCAGCAAGACAAGTGAACCAAGACAAGTGACTATGGTCGCATCATGGTGAGACGTCGACCACCGGGTCCAGTCACGCGACGTGACGATGGCATGTTCACCATCAATTTGAACGACGACGAGAGAAGCGCATTCGTCAAATTCTTCACCGAGTTCGAAGACCTACTCAATGGCAACACGCGTGACGAAAGTTTGCGACGACTCTTCCCTGTCGCCTATCACGATGATCACGAGAATGATGGCGAGTTCCAGCGACTGATGCACGATGATCTCGTTGCATCGAAACAGGCGTCCCTCAACGTGAGCCGTCGCATCATGTTGGCATCAGCTGATGACATCATCTCTGAGGCTGATGTGCTTCAACTGATGACCACATTGAATGGTCTGCGCCTGGTACTCGGAACCATGCTCGACGTCGGGGAGGACGATGGCGACATTGATGACGATGATCCGCTAGCTGGTCAGCGCCACCTCTATGAATACATCGGGTGGCTGCTCGAATGGGTCGTTGCCGGCCTCCACGAAGGACTCGACCCCGAGGGAAAGTCGTAGGGGGAATCTCTTCTGTGTGCTGATAGCGTCACTTTCGCTCTCAACCGGAGTCGTCCTTGCCCCCATCGTCTAGCGGCCTAGGACACCACCCTTTCAAGGTGGCGGCACGGGTTCGAATCCCGTTGGGGGTGCAAGACCAGATGTGGTCAAACACATGTGGTCCCGTGGTGAAGTTGGAGTTCACGCCGGCCTGGCAAGCCGGAGGTCGCGGGTTCGAGTCCCGTCGGGACCGCCATGATGGCGTGTCGCGCGACAGTGCGCACGACATCAACAACACGGTCGAGTAGCTCAGTTGGCAGAGCACACGCCTGAAAAGCGTGGGGTCACCGGATCGACGCCGGTCTCGACCACCATTTGGTGGCTAGTTCGACTCTTTGAGTCGCACCAACAC
>JBJTGC010000252.1:0-6204 GCA_046093725.1 Actinomycetota bacterium | reverse complement strand
GTTGTAGTCACCGAGCCATGCAACGCGAAGATCTGAAATCGGACCGACGTGTTGCTGCATCGTGAGAACATCAGCACAAGCCTGAAGCGGGTGCGAATGATCGCTCAAGAGATTGACGATGGGAGCATCTGACACTGCGGCTAACCGCTGAAGTGTCGAATGGTTGAACACTCGTACCGCAACGATTGCGTGATAGCCCGCAAGAATTCGACCAATGTCTTCGACGCTTTCGCGCACGTCGAAGCCAATCTCCTCTCCCCTCGTGTACACAGGATGTCCGCCGAGTTGGACGACAGCCATCTCTGAAGAATGACGGGTGCGATTGGAAGGCTTCTCGAAAATGAGAGCTACACCTTTTCCGGCAAGTGGCCGACCAAGGTCTTCCGACGGTCGACTTGCAGCATCGATCAGCGCAGTGAGCTCAGCGGCATTCACATCTGTGATGTCAAGAAAGTGTCTGGTCATGATGGCGTCCTGTTCGTGACTGAAGCAGCAAGCGCGGACAAGGTCTGCTTCACGATGGAACAGGCTTCAACCACCTCGGCATGACTGACCGTCAATGGCGGAGCAAGTCGAATGGTGTCAGCGTTCACTGCATTTGACACAAGACCTGCATCCAAAAGCTGTGTGTAGACCACTTTCGAATCGAACCCAGTCGCAAGGACGAGACCCAGCAAGAGCCCCTGCCCTCTGATGTGAGTGATGTGCTCACAATCTGCGAGCTCAGAGCGAATCCATGCCTCGGCCTCACGCGCACGTGCCGGCGCATCGATGGCCATCATTTCGTTGATGACTGCAATGACAGCTGCGGTAGCGATCGCGGTTCCGCTGTACGTCGATCCGTGATCGCCTGGCGAGAACACCGAGGCCACATCGCGGCGAGCCCACAAAGCTCCGATAGGCACACCGTTACCAAGCGCCTTGGCGAACATGACGACATCGGGACTCACTCCGGCATGTTCGAATCCGAACCACCGCCCAGTACGCGCGAACCCCGTCTGCACTTCATCGACCATGAACAGCAGCCCTCGTTCGCGACACACAGCGGCGACCGACTGGAGATAACCCTCTGGCGCAGGTATGACCCCACCTTCTCCTTGGATTGGCTCCAGCAATACCGCTGCAACACTCGGGTCGAGTGCAGCAACGAGGGCATCGATGTCACCGTAGACAACGTGTCGGAAACCTTCAGGCATCGGCTGAAATGGTTCATGTTTTGCCGGTTGACCTGTGGCTGCGAGTGCACCAAGTGTGCGTCCGTGAAAACTTCCGAGTGCCGACACAACGACGTGACGTCCACGCCCACCAAACTTGCGAGCCAATTTGATAGCTGCCTCGTTTGCTTCTGCTCCAGAGTTACAGAAGAACACTTGACCTTCTCCCGCACCGGCTAGTCGTATCAGGCCGTTGATCAACATCGCTGCTTCGGTGGCTACCGGATTGGAAAAAAAGTTGGAGACGTGCAACAAGGTCTCTGCTTGACGCGACAGTGCCCGGGCAACTGCCTTGTTCGAGTGACCAAGTGATGTCACGGCGATACCGCAGAGAAAATCGAGATAACGCTTGTCGTTGATGTCCCACAATTCGGTTCCTTGACCACGTGTGAACATCACAGCAGGCGGACCAAAGACCGGCATGAAGGGACACCAGTCCTGACCTGCCAGTAGTTCTTGAGCAACGGATGAGGACAAGAAGTCGTGCTTGGACATCTCAGCCAACCTTCCCTGCGGAGTTGTCGCCTTCGAAAGAATCACCCGAGTTTCGCGCGCCGTCCGGCGTGATCATGGTGCCAACACCTTCATCCGTGAACAGCTCCAGGAGAAGCACGTGAGGAATACGACCGTCCAGAATGTGGGCGCGCTTGACTCCGCCTTTGACAGCTTGCACACAACTCTGCACCTTCGGAATCATCCCACCGGCAATGGTGCCGTTGGCAACCAATGCAGCCAAGTCCGACACGCTGATGCGCTGAATGAGCGATGATGCATCTTCAACTTTCGAGCGCAACCCTTCGATGTCGGTGAGATAGATGATCTTTTCGGCCCTCAGTGATTCCGCTATGGCTCCTGCAACTGTGTCCGCATTGATGTTGAGTGCATCACCATTTGCGTCTGCGCCGATGGTGGAAATGACGGGTACGAAGCCCTCATCGAGCAGCCCTTGCACAACCGCCGGATTGATGCGATCGATGTCACCCACCCTGCCCAATTGAGGATCGCGCTGAACCGCACGAATGAGGCCTGCATCACCGCCCGCCACTCCCACAGCAATATTCCCGAACGTATTGATGGCAGCAACAATCTGAGGGTTCACCTGCCCGCTCAAGACCATCTGCACGACCTTCATCGTTTCGTCGTCAGTCACCCGAAGGCCTCCAACGAACTCACTTTTCACTCCCAATCGATCAAGTAGCGCATTGATCTGCGGGCCACCGCCGTGCACAACGACCGGTTTGATGCCAACCGAATGCATCAACACGATGTCTTGGGCAAACAGGTCCAGTGCGTCATCTTCATTGGACCCTGCGAGCGCATTTCCGCCATACTTCACGACAACTATGCGTCCGGCAAAACGACGAATGTATGGCAGCGCCTCAACGAGAATGTTCGCAGCATCGATCGAGGATTGACGCGCGCTCATGGGTACACCCCCACGCGCGAGAGACCAAGAGTCTCATCCCACGACCGTGCGGCGTTCAGCGCCTGCACAGCTCCGCCAGAAGCACCTTTGGTGATGTTGTCCAAGGCTGCGATAACCATCACATAGCCCGTTCTCTCATCGAACCTCGCAGTCAGATGCACTGCATTCGAACCCAGCGTCGCCTTGGTACTCGGACTGGTTGGTCGAACAACGATGAATGGCTCATTTGCGTAACTGCGTGCGAGAGCAGCCAACAACGACGCAGTAGATACTGATCCCGTTGGTCGGGCATAACAGGTGGCCAGTATTCCCCTGTTCATAGGTGCAAGATGCGGCGTGAACAACACTTGCGCACCGGTGACTTGCTCGATTTCTGGAGTGTGTCGATGATCAAGAAGTCCGTAGGCAGTGAAGTCTTCGTTGACTGTCGCAAAATGCGACGTGTGTTTCAGAGCCCGACCAGCTCCGCTCACACCGGATGCGGCATCGACGATGACCCCAATTGATTCGATGAGACCACCACGAACAAGTGGGGTCAAGGCAAGGCTTGCCGCTGTGACATAGCAGCCAGGAGTTGCGATCAGCCGTGCACCACGCAATTCATCGCGATACAACTCAGGCAAGCCGTACACGGCTTCTGAGAGCAGTTGTGTTTGGTGATGTTCAAATCCGTACCAAGTCGGATACAGCTGTGCGTCCTTCAGTCGAAATGCTGCTGAAAGGTCGACGACGTGAGCAACCTTCCCGATGATCTTCGGAGCCACCTCAAGTGACGCCTCATGAGGGAGACCGAGGAACACTACGTCCAGGCCGTCGATCTTGTTGACATCAAACTCATCGAAGATCAAATTTGGGTACTCGGCAGCCAGAGACGGATACAGATTGCACGCCAACGTTCCTGCTTGGCTGTCGCCCGTTGCGTAGACCACGTCGAGATGCGGATGTTGGGCGCACAGGCGCAACAGCTCGGCGCCGGTGTATCCGGAGGCACCAAGAATTCCTACTTTGAGTGTGGCCACATCTTTCACAGATGTATTACCATACAGCCCAATGCATAACTATGCAAGCACCCCCGGTTTGAGCGGCAAGTTGCTCGTAGCTCGACCAGACCTGGACGACCCCAATTTCAGCCGCACCTGCGTGTATGTGCTCGCACACAATGAAGAGGGCGCACTCGGTGTTGTCGTCAATAGGCCTTTACTCTCGCCTGCCAGTCATACTGGCCCATCGATTGAAGACGCTGCAGTTCTCCATGATGTGTTGCGCGCATGGATCGACTCGTCCGTGCCGCCTGCATCGCTCTTTGAAGGCGGACCAGTGGAGCCGCACGGTGTCTTCGGACTCATCGAGGATGCCTCCTCTACGCACGGAATCAGGTCAATCGACATCGATTCGGAGTCGACCGATGAGCCAGGTCGTTGGCGTTTCTTTCGGGGCTATTCGGGTTGGGGTCCCGATCAACTAGATGACGAAATCAGACGAGATGGATGGTTTGTGTTCGATGCCCTCGTCGACGACGTGTACACGAGTAGCCCTGAATCTCTCTGGAGAATGGTCTTGGCCCGTCAAGGGGGCGAGATTGCAGCGTTGTCTCGTTTTCCAGATGACCCAACTCTGAACTAGAGATCAGCGCAGTGTCGCTCCGGCTTTGTGAGCAGCAGCAATGCACTTGTCCCTGATGTCACTGATCTCAGAATCGGTGAGTGTGCCACCTTGTTTTTGTAGACGTAGGCGAAATGCAAGGCTACGACTTCCGTCTTCCAACCCAGGTCCGCGGTAGACATCGAAAAGTTCGATGAATACCAGGCTCGCTCCTGCTGCTTGCCGCAGTGCACGCTGCAAGTTCGCCGCAGGCACGTCATCAGGCATCGTGAATGCCAAGTCAATGTCGCTTGATGGAAATCGATTGATGTCGCGCGCTTGCACAGGCTTTGGACTCTCGCGCAGCAACGTCGACAAGTCAACTTCCAAACAGGAGACCCGACCTTCGATGCCCAGTGCGGCGAGCACCACTGGGGAAATCTCCCCAACTGCACCGATGGTTTGCTTTCCTCGCGCAATCGTCGCAGACCGAGTGGGATGGAAGCCGTCAGGCACACGGGCCTGATCAAGTTGCGCGCCGACTCCGAGTCGTTCACACAGTGCATTCCACTGTCGCAATGACGTGTCGAGATCAGCATCAGCAACGACGATGCACAGTTGTTCATGCTCTCCTGGGAGTGGCTGCGTGGAAACGTCGGCACTCGGCGGATACACGTGACCAATCTCCCAGAGCGCGATGCGCGGGGCACGGTGAGAGCGGTTGTACGCCACTGACTTCAGCAGTCCTGGTCGAAGTGACGTGCGAAGCACTGACTCTTCGGCTACCAAAGGATTGGCCAGTCGTAGAACGTGTTCCTCTGCTAATCCGACACTTGAGAGCTCGCCAGGAGCGAGAAAGGGTGACGGCATCGCTTCATCGAGACCCAATGCCACCATCAATCGGCGAACTTCGCGGCGTCGCTGCTGAACGTGCGAGAGCCTCCCATGGACCGTGGACGAAGGAACTGACTTACCGAGAGCGTCGTACCCAAAATGTCTGGCGATCTCTTCGATGATGTCGATTTCCTCTTCGCAATCTGGTCGGAACGTTGGGGTCGTGACGAGGAAATTGTCGCCGGACGCATCGACAGTGAAACCAATCGGCGATAGGAGCCGTGCCACGTCTTCGATTCCGAGTGTGATGCCGAGTGTGCGCTGAATTTGTGAAGGGCGAAGAGTGATGTTGCGGACAGACGGACACGATGCATCGCGCTCAATGGTCATTCCATCGTGAAGAACGAGGTCGGGGCAAGTTTCGGACAGGATTGTGGCAAATCGCTCGGCCGCAAGAACCACGCCTTCGGGGTCAACTCCCCGTTCGAAACGAGTCGAGGCCTCGCTTCGAAGTCCGTGACGATTGACCGTGAAACGAATCGGGTCAGGTGTGAACCACGCCATTTCTAACGAGATTGTCGTGGTGTCATCAGTGACTTCCGAGTCGAGACCTCCCATGATTCCGGCAAGGCCAACCGGTGAGCCGTTCGTGGCGTTGACGATGAGAAGGTCATCTTCGCTCAATGCGCGTTCCACATCGTCCAATGTGCGCAAAGTCTCACCCGTATGCGCACGGCGAACGTCAAATGACGAAACAGATGCATGGTCGTATGCGTGGTTCGGCTGATTCAACTCAAGCATCACCAAGTTCGAAGCATCGACGACATTGTTGATGCTTCGCATACCAAGGTGGGACAGCCGCGACTTCACCCAGTTCGGGGACGACGAAACAACGACACCAGACAGCACGGTCGCCGAGAACATCGGGCATCTGTCGACATCTGAAAGCGTGACAGAGATTGATCGAGATTCACCGCGAGTGAGTTTCTTCAACTGAGGCCCGTTGTATGCAACCTTGAAGTGGGCGGCCAAGTCACGAGCGATTCCGGCGTGTCCCCAACACTCGGGTCGATTACGAGTGAGATCAAGATCGAACACCACGTCATGCTCGATACCCAACGCCACGAAAGGGTCAATTCCGAGTGGAGT
>JBJTGC010000251.1:0-2462 GCA_046093725.1 Actinomycetota bacterium | reverse complement strand
GAGGTCATCGTGATGGAACGACGTGCTCACATCTCATGTTCAGTTGGTGAACTCATCGCTCGATCTGCGCTCGCAGAGGTGCGCATTGTTGGTCGACCCGATGTGGTGGTGACGGGGGTGTCTCTTGACTCGCGCAATGTTGCGGCGGGAGACCTCTTTTGCTGTGTGCCCGGTTCAGGTGCTGACGGACATGACTTTGCACTCGACGCAGTTGCGCATGGTGCGACAGCGTTGCTCGTGCAGCGGGAGATTCATGGTGTCGACGATTCTGTGTCACAGATTGTCGTCCCACATGTGCGTTTGGCGATGGGACCGGTGAGCTCAGAGTTCTACGGAAGACCGAGCACTCGCATGTGTGTGGTCGGAGTGACTGGCACAAATGGAAAGACCACCACGACGGCAATGCTCGCCTCCATTTTTTCAACCGCTGGTCATCGCACGAACGTTCTTGGCACGCTGACCGGATCGCGGACCACGCCTGAGGCACCAGATTTGCAGCAGTTCTTCGCTAATTCGCTCGCCGACGATGTGGTGTACGTCGCGATGGAAGTGTCTTCTCATGCGCTCGACCAGCACCGCGTCGACGGCACTCGCTTCGGTGCGGTGGTGTTCACCAACCTCGGGCGAGACCACCTTGACTACCACGAGACCATGGAGCGCTATTTCGCCGCCAAAGCTCGACTCTTCATCGATGACTTCGCCGAGAAAGCTGTTGTCAACGCCGATGATGTGCACGGACGCCTGCTCATCGACTCTCGTGCGGGTGAAACTTCTACGTACTCACGTCAAGATATTGACAATGTTCGAGTGTCGGCTGAGTCGGTGTCATTCTCGTGGCAAGGCATCACAATCGATGTGCCGATCGGTGGTGACTTCAACGTGGACAATGCCCTCGCAGCTTGCGTCACCGCGAGAGAGCTGGGCTTCTCGCTTGAGCAGATTCGCGAGGGGCTCGCATCCTTGAAGACAGTTAGAGGACGCTTCGAGAGCATCCTCAACACACTTGATGTGCATGTCATCGTCGACTACGCACACACCCCGGAAGCACTCGCGCGCCGGCTCACCGCAGTGACAACCGAACAAGGCAAGCGACTCATAGTGGTCTTCGGCTGTGGTGGCGATCGCGACGCTGGAAAGCGCCCAGTGATGGGAGCCATTGCAGCAGCTCATGCTGATGTCGTCGTGGTCACGTCTGACAATCCTCGCCACGAAGATGCCGCAGCCATTGTTGATGACATCATCGGCGGTATCGACGACGTTGCACGACGCAAGGTGACGAGAATTGTCGATCGCAGATCAGCCATCGAGCACGCCATCACGATTGCTGAACCAGGAGACATAGTTGTGATTGCCGGCCGCGGACATGAGTCGAAGCAAGAAGTCGCGGGGGAGATGCGGGACTTCGATGATGCGTCGGTTGCTCGAGAGGTGCTTCAAGGATTGGTCAAGCCCGCATGATTGCCGTTCTCATCGCAGGTGTCGTGTCCATGTTGCTCTCGTTGCTTGGCTCACGTGCACTCATGCAACTCTTTGCCCGACTCGGTGTCGGTCAGCCGATTCTCGGTAAAGAGGATCACGGCCCCGTGCATCACAGTCCGAAACAAGGCACGCCGACAATGGGTGGAGCAGCCATCATTGTCGCTGCTTTCATCGGTTGGGTAGTGGCGCATGTGCGTCGCGGTCTTCCGTTCTCCAATCAAGCGCTCATCATGTGGGTCGGTGTCCTGTTGCTGGCGTTGATGGGCTTTCTCGACGACTTCCTCAAGGTGCGAAAGGCGCACAATCGCGGAATCTTCTGGAAGCGCAAGGGATACATCACTTTCGGGCTCGTCGTGCTCACGATGACGTGGCTCGTGCTCGCCACGAACGTTTCTGAGACATTGTCGTTCACCCGTTTTGACTTCCCGGGAATCGAATTACCGGCCGCTTTGTGGGTGGTGTGGACGTCACTCATGGTGTGGGCCACGACGAATGCGGTAAACGTCACCGACGGCCTTGATGGTCTTGCTGCTGGTTCGGCAACGTTCGGCTTTCTTGCTTTCACGGTGATCGCGTACTGGGCTTTCCGAAACCCGGATCTTTATCACTTGGTCAACCCACTTGACCTTGCGGTGTTCTCCATCGCCTTTGCTGGTGCTTGCGGTGGATTTCTCTGGTGGAATGCAGCCCCTGCTCGCATCTTCATGGGTGATGTCGGAGCTCTCGGCCTCGGAGCTGCACTTGGGTTGCTCGCGGTCACGACGAACACGCATCTCTTGCTCGTACTCATCTGTGGCTTGAACGTCATGGAAGCTGGTTCGGTTGCGATTCAGATGACCATCTTCAAAGCGTCAGGACGCACGCGACGGTTCTTCCGCATGACGCCGATTCACCACCATTTCGAACTTCTTGGTTGGCCAGAGACCACCGTGATCATTCGTTTCTGGATCATCTCCGGAATTTGTGTGGCTGCAGCTGTCGGA
>JBJTGC010000250.1:0-11014 GCA_046093725.1 Actinomycetota bacterium | reverse complement strand
CTTCCGAACAATTCTGTCGCAGTCATCGATGACGCCAGGGGCGCACACCATTGCACTGGCTGTCGCTGTTGGTGATCCTGCCAATCCGACACTGACGAAGGGTCCCGCGCCACGTCGACCGTGATGATGAGTACCCGATGGTGCCTCGCCTACGGCGTGCTACTTACTGACGATCTCAATCGGTAGGGCGTAGCTAGTCGCAACAGCCGTGCCAAGGTCGACCGCGTTCTTGTCAAGTCCGAGAATATGTCGCGACCACGCGGTGATTGCGTGTCGAATGATGGGGAAGGCCACCGTGCTCGGAGCCACATCTCCTACGCAGCCGTCTTCGCCCAAGGACTTGAATTGCGGTTGTGCGGACAGCAGCGCTCCGAGTCCTGATGCTTCGGCAACGCCAATGATGCCTTTGCCATTACCGAAAGTGCAGAAATCGTCGAATCCATTGTGGCCGACCTTGTCCATCACCCAGAGAAGCGATGGTGATGCAGCTGCATCGAAGGCAGGTCGAGTGACGGTCTCAACTGGCGTGACCTGATCGGCGCGGCCTGCGATGTAGAACGTCGGTTTTTGCGGAGCTTCTGCGGTCGGTTGGTCGTTCGACTCAAGAGCTCCGGAGGCCATGGATACAAAGCCATCGATTCGTTCGTCACGTGCAGCGCGTGCCACTGTTCCGCCACCTGCACTGTGTCCGACGGCAATCAGGCGCTCCGTGTCGACCGATTCGGCAAAACGCGAATCTGCTGCAACAAGATCGAGAGAATCAAAGAGGTCAGCAACTGCGGACTCGCGGTCGCCGACCGGATTGTTGCCGAACACATGATTCAGGTCTCGTGACCAGTGGTCAGGCGAAATGATGACCATTCCCCAGCTTGCGAGGTGTGACGTGATGAAGCTGCTCTGTACGCGAATTCCGGAATATCCGTGGCTGAACAACACCACAGGGTGTTTCCCTTCAGCAATGTCGGCATCACGACCGGCATCAATTGTGAATGTTGCCGGCGCATCGCCTGTAAGAATCTTCTTGATCGCGTCGGGTGTGTAATCGCGCACGTCGTACGTGTCTGTTCCCACTGTTCCTTCAACTGCTGGGTACCACACTTCAACTTTTGGCCCACGTTCAAGAGTCAACGTGGTGATTCCGACCGGATATGGACCTCGATCGAAGAAAGCCTCTGCTGAATTTTCGGGTGTTGTGCCTGCCTCCGTGCTGTCACCTGAGTCAGATGACGAACATCCGACCACGGAGAGGGCGAGCAAGGACAACAGAACGAGTCGTGTGCGCATCGGCATAGGTTGGCACTTTGTGGCAGCGAACATCGTCATCGTGCCCAAAGCAAAGGTCGACTTCTTGGGATTCAAGCGGTCAAGCGGTACATTCAAAGGCGCGTGGTCGCTATGCGACTGCTCGGCGACGTGGCGGAATGGCTTACGCAGCGGCCTGCAAAGCCGTTTATCCGAGTTCGATTCTCGGCGTCGCCTCTCAACGGGGGATGTACCCACACATGTGCGCTTGTCGGCAATTGGGTTGAAACTAGAATCAATCCTGTGCGGGGAACAAAGAGAGTTGCATTGCTTGCCGCCACGTCGTTCGTGCTTGCCGCCTGCTCAGGTGGTTCGAGCGCGCCATCCATCGAGGTGAGCCCGGGAACCCGAATCGAGAGCGGGCTTCAGAGCACTCGCGACAACTTCGCATTTCCCAACTTCGGCGCGCGGAAGACACCTGAGGAATTTGGCACTGCTGATGTGGTGACGATGTTCGGAGACGGTCCAGATGTGTGCGCATCGGGCTCGGGAGAGTCGTGCAAACTCGTGGCAGAGGCAGCAGCGTGGGCACGCATGGTGAACCAGGCACGCCAGGCCGGTCACTGTGAGGGCTTTGCTGTGATGTCAGCTGCGCGTTTCATGCAAGGCACCACGCCGTACACGGCGGAGTTGGCGAACTCAGGAGATGTCACGCACGGAATCATGCGCGGATTCGCCACACAGTTCATTCCGTCCGTGCAAGACGACGCAACGATGTGGTCGAAGAAGTCCATGGCCGAGAAGGTTGCAGCAATCGATGCGGCGCTCAAAGAAAAGAAGCTGGAATATGTGATTGGTGTGTATTCGGATGTCGGCGGTCACGCCGTGCTGCCACATGCCATTGAATACCCCGATGAAAACACCGCAAAGATTCATGTGTACGACTCGAATTGGCCAGGTAAGGATCGCTTCATCACTGTCGACATGAAAGAAGATTCATGGTCGTTTTCCTTTGCCGGCACGAACCCAGACGCAGACCCCAAGATTTGGAGTGGTGGAAAGGGTGACTTCGACTTGACGTCAATGACAGCTCGCAGCGATGGTCGGTGCCCATTTTGCGGAGAAGACGGACGAGTGAAGTCCTCGTTGTTCGTCATTCGGGCATCAACGCTTGACTGGTCGATCGGAACTTCTACAGGAACAGTCAGTCCTGCGATTCGCGAAGCCGGAGAGGCGCGGCTCAACCCTCTGAAAGCAGCTGCCGAAAATGTGCGCGACTTCATGTTTGTCAATCCGCCAGCAGCTGATGGCGGTTCGGTATCGGTGTCAATTCCGAAAGGAACTGCGATTCAGGCTTCGGGTCTCACCGGTGGCGCTTCTGTGGAGTTCTCGACTCAAGGTGAGGCAGCAGGCCAGGTGGAAATCACCGAATCATCGGTCACGAGCAACGATGCAGGAACAATCGTGACGTTGGCACAGGGAAATCTTGTGGCAACTGCCAATGGTGCACAGGCGACAATCGAAGTGAAGGGCGAAACACTCGCCGTCGCCGTCACCACGACATCGGGTCAGCCTGTCTCGGTAGTGGTTGATTCGAGTACGCCAGCAGTTGAGGTGCGCACAGCGGGAAACCCAGAACTTGGAACGTCGGGTGGATACCAAATTCTTCAGCAGACAGCAGCCAACGAAGTCACTGTCAAGACAGTGACTGAGTCAGGAATAGTCACTGAAACCAAAACCGAAGGTGTGCTTGCGGCTGCGACTCCACAGGTGCGAATCGCGGCTGCACTCGAAGGGCCGGCTGAGAACCCATTGTTGCCAAATGCCGTGGTTCGTGACGTCATTGTCGAATCCACAACAACAACCACGACAAGTACCAGCACCTCGACCACCAGCACCACCATTGCTCCGACAACCACAACTCGTCCACGGCCTACGACGACAACAACAGTTGCATCAACAACCACCGCAACGACCACGACTTCGACAACAGTTGCGCCAACCACTACTGCTACCACCACGACCACAACGATTGCGCCAACCACAACGACACTTCCGCCGATTGCTCCGTGGGTGCGTCAAGTGGCGGCTCAATCAAATGAGCAATACCAAACCGTCGTGACAGATCGAAACGGGAACATCTACACCACCGGGTATTTCTGCGCGGCAACAATCACCATCGGTACGACAACACTGACGAACCGAGGAGCGGCTGGCTCTACCTGCGACGGTTTTGTAGAGAAAGTGAACACCAACGGTGATGTGCAGTGGGTGACGCAGCTGGGTGCCGCGGGTCAGGATTTTCCATGGGCAGTAGCCGTCGATGCTTCGGGTGGTGTGTATTTCGGAATGCAGTTTTCGACCACGCACACTTTTGGCAACTCCACCGTCACCTATGCATCAGGCGGGGGTCAGATGTTCGGCAAATTGTCGGCTAATGGCACGCCAGTATGGGGTGTGGGTGTCACAAGCGATGGTTCACTCGGAAGCACCATCGACGTATCTGCCGATGCGAATGTGTTCGTGTCATTCGACTTGGTGGGAACATCGAAAACAGCGAACATCGGATCCACCAGCGTCACGTCCACTAGTGCTCGTGATGTTGTGTTTGCACGGGTGAATCCGGCTACGGGTGCTGTCACCTGGGCGACGACCATCACCGGCTCTGGGGGAACACAAGAGCATTTAGACACGGTTGCTGACTCTGGAGGAAATGGATACGTGTTGGCCCAATTCGACTCGACAACCGCCATCATCGGAAGCACGACGCTCACGAATGCCGGGTCTGGAAGCGGGTCCTGGGATGCCGTCGTCGTGAAGTACTCATCAAGCGGCTCTGTGAGTTACGCAAAACGTTTCGGCAGTAGCCAGGTCGATAACGCTGCGTATCTTGAAGTTGACGTCAATGATGTGTTGCACGTTGCGTTTAGCTCACCAGCAGGAACCCTCAACTGGGACGGCCAACAAGTGACACACACAGTTGGAGTCGGGCAAAAGACCCTTGGCGTGTTGCGTGTCAGCTCTTCTGGATCGTTGCTGAGCAACAAACTGATATCTGCACCTGTCGACGCGTGGTTCGGGGGACTCGCCGTAGATGCAGCCGGAAATGTCTATCTTGCGGGCACTTATTCAAATTCAACCTTTCAGGTTGGTTCGACCACACTCGCGAATCCGGGTTCAACCACCGACATCTTTGTCATAAAGTTTTCCAGCGCAGGTGTCATTGACTGGGCCGACAGTTTTGGTGGCAGCGGAAACGAATACATGCAGGGTGGTGATGGTGGTGCCATCGACAGCCGTGGATACCCAGTGCTCGTTTTCGATTCCTGGTCACCCACAATCACCATCGGTTCTCAGACCTATACAAACGATGGAATTGACATGTTCATGATCCATTCAAATTCAGCAGGAGATGTGTGATGAATAGTGCTCGTTGGCGACTTTTCCGGGGATCAGTTCCTGTGGCAATTGTGGTACTTGTAGCTCGCTACGTCGTGCAAGATGTCTTTGAGGTGAAGGACATCATCACGTTTGGTGAAGTCGGCGCGGTCATAACCGGCGCAACGCTCATCATCGGTTTCATGCTCGCCGGGGTCATCGCGGACTACAAGGAAGCTGAAAAATTGCCGGCTGTGATCGGCAATGCATTGGGGGGCCTTGCAGGTTTGGCCGAAGCTGGGCTCGCAGTCAAGGACAAACAGTCGTCGCACGTTCGTGCTCGCGTGCACAAAAATGCCCAGGTGGTTCACGGCTGGTTTGTTGGGAAGTCATCAGATGAGGACCTTCGTCATGCTGATGCGGATATCGCTCAGATGATTGTCGATTTAGAGCGAGAAGGTGTTGGGTCTCACTACCTCAGTCGTTTGTTATTGGTGCATGGCGAGTTGAAAGCGACTCTCGGGCGTATCGCTGTTATTCGGGGAACGTCTTTCATACAGTCTGGTTATGTGTTGATGACATTTCTTGTGGCGATTCTCATGGCCCTGTTGGTGGTGGTTGAGTTCCCGTCGACAGCCATGGCGTGGATTGCACCCGCAGCGCTCGGAGTCGCGTATTCGTACCTCTTGTTGTTGGTGAAGGATGTCGACAATCCGTTCGGTCACGCCGAAAATGATGGCGACGGAAGCGGTGCAGATGTCGACATCAGCCCGATCGAGCGTGCCGTGGCATTGTTGGCTCGCTGACGGCCTCGTTCACAGTGAGCCGAGGTTGTGCTCAGGTAGAGGGAAAACGACCTGTTCATTTTCAGGTCGCTCTGCGATAGTACGCGAATACGACCCATAGAGACGCTTGGCCAACCACCAACTGCCGTCATGTTTTTCGAGCCGGTCGTGATACACGCCGAAGGCATCTGTGCGGCGGCCGTCAGACACGTTTTGTCGAGCTTCCTGCATGTACATGCGTGCCCCAGCGCGAGAACCGTCATCGTCAATCTGTATCACTGAGTTCAAAATGATGAATTCGAAAAATGAAAACTGCTGTAACTGCTCGCCGATGAATGCTCCGATAGCGGCCGGACCTTCGACCGAAAACTCACGATCACCAAGACTGAGATTCAAAGAACAACTTGGCAACATGACGTTGTGCAGTTCACTCCATGCTCGACGCGTGACGATGTCGGCATACGCTGCGTGAACTCGCTGGATCGCGATGTAGTCAATTGTCTCGTCAAATGGACTGCGCGTCACGGTGTTCAGATCTTCGGGACGTCAAGCTTGAACACGTCGATGGCATTGTTTCGCAGGAACTTTGGCCATGTGTCGGCTTTGAACGGAACTGAACCCATTTCGTCCGCGATACGGTCGAGCGACAACCCCATGGGGTAGTAGCCGGCGTACATGATTTTCGATGAACCCCGTGTGTTCGCGTAGTCGATGATTGCCTTGGGGTAGTACTTCGGGGCAAATGCCGACGTCATGTAGTACAAACCTGGCCACTTCAACATGAGCTTCACTGCGGTTGCTTCCCATGGTTCGGCGCCATGCCGCATGACAATGCGAAGTTCAGGGAAGTCGTAACAGACTTCATCGAAATGGTCGACGTGCTGACAGGCCATCGGCACGCGGGGGCCTGGCACACCGGCATTGATGATCATCGGAATGTCGAGATTGATGCACTCGGCGTACAACGGATAGTGGCGCCTGTCGCTAACTGGCACTTGCGGCATGTATCCGGCGGGGAAAGACGTCGCTGCCTTGATGCCCCATTTGGAATGGGCGTCGCGCAATTTGCGAACTGATCCCATGATGTCGTTCGGGTCTATCTCCATGCAAGGAATGATGCGGTCAGGGTGCTCTCTGAGCGCACGCTCTGACTCTGGCGAACCCAAATGCAACATGCCCATGGCGACACCGCAGCGGTCCATGTCGGCAATGAGCAACTTCACCGGGTCGGCCTCATCGCCGACATCTTGTGGCACATCTTTGAACATGTACTGAGCGGGCATACGCATGTTTCTTGACTCGTCGTCTTTGAGTGCATCACCCATGAACTTGTAATGATCTGAAGCGTTCTTTTTGGGCAAGCCAATCATGAGGTCGATGACGCCGATGCCAGGTGGAAAAGCCATGTACTGAGAGTAGCGAGCAGCACGCGACCGTCTGTCCTCCGACCCATGTGGCTGACTTGGCTGACGCTTGCACAACGCGAGCGAATTACGATGAGGTGGAAACGTCCTGAGGGGGATCCATGGCTGTCAAGTTCGGAATTCACATCGGCCAGCAAAAGGCCACAGTCCAACAGCTTCGTGATTTGTGGATCTACGCAGATGGTGCCGGCGCAGACTGGATTTCTCTGTGGGACCACTTGTACGAAGCGCCGCCCGAAGGTGGTACTCAACCTCATTTTGAAGCGTTCTCACTATTGGGTGCACTCGCGGTGGATACGAAGCGTGCGCGGTTGGGTTGTCTCGTGTTTTGTTCGGCATATCGAAACATCGGAGTGTTGATGAAGGGGTTCGTCAGTCTCGATCACTTGTCCGGTGGTCGTTTCGAACCAGGCCTCGGAAGTGGTTGGCACGACGGTGAAGCACGTGCCTACGGCATTCATTTTCCGTCTCAAGGAGCGCGCTTTCGCATGCTCGAAGAACAAATCGAGGTCGTCGACCGCTGGAAGCGTGGAGAAGAGCGGGTGAGCTTCTCAGGCGAGTACGTCACGCTCGAGGAGGCGAGCATGCTCCCTTCGGCGATGGGGAAACTGCCGCTATGGATAGGCGGTGTCGGGCCGAACAAGACGCTGCGTATGGCGGGCAAATACGCCCAAGGTTGGAATGCCGCGTACGTCACCGCCGACAAGTTCGGTGAGTTGAACTCGATACTTGATGGTTGGTGCGAGAAGGCTGATCGTCATCCATGTGATGTCGAGAGAAGCATCAACTTGACATTCAGCATGAGTTGGGACGATCCACAAGTTGTGCGTGAGCGGCTCACCGCACAGTGGGGACCAGGAGCTGAACGCATCATCGGTGGCTCACTGATGGGCCGACCCAGTGACGTCATGGAACAGATTGCTCCCTACGTGCAGAACCGGGCCGACCTCATCAATGTCGTCATCAGGCCACCTTGGGACCAAGAGTTGCTTGCTGCGTACTTCGAAGAAGTTGTGCCGCAGATGCGCCGTGAATGGTCTTAGTGCTTGCTGATTGCGATGCGGCGCTCATGTGCATGAGTGCCGTTCATCGGAATTCGCACTTCAAGGATGCCGTCGTCATATGTTGCTTTGACATCATCGTCTGACACTCCAACAGGGAGTGCGACTAGGCGAGTGAAGGATCCGTACCGAAACTCTGAACGGTAGTGACGAGCATCTGACGTCGTACTTTCCTTCTGCCGGTGCACCATGAGGCGCAACACGCCTCCAGAGACGGAGAGTTCGATGTCTTTGTCGGGGTCGATTCCGGGCAATTCAGCCCGAATGACATAGTTCTTGTCGAACTCGTATTCTTCGACGCGAATAGCCGCCTCGTTGAGAAGATCCATCCAGGCATCCGAACGTTCGAACGGAGCCCATTGGGTCATCCAGTTCGGCCAGTCAAGGTCAAAGAGTGAACGGCGGGTGAGTGTCATGTCGTTTCCTTTCGGCGATGGAGACGCTGTGTGTCTCGCTGCGTGCGACGGTAGGACGAGCAGCACTGGGGAGCAATGCTCCGCGTGCAGGAAGCGACGTTGATACTTCCTTCGGTACAAGGCGACAGGTGGTACATGCGTGTCCATATGTTGCGAGCATGGTTGATTCATCAACGGTCGAACCCATCAAGGAACGAGCAGTAGTTGCTGCGATTACGCACGACGATGTTCGTATCTGGTTGGTGCATGATGCAAGCGGCGACCCAGCGGTGTCGATTGTGCGAGATGACCCAAAACACGCACATCGACATGTACGTCCTGCACAGGCCCGACGCGGGCATGCGAGCGAGATCAGCGAGGGACCGTATTTCGATTACGTAGCTGATGTGCTCGCAGCAGCAAGTGCAGTGGTGTTAGTTGGTCACGGCAAGGGTCGTGGAAATGCTGTTGAACGCTTCATGCGTCACAGCAGCCAAAGAAAGCCCGATGTCTTGCATCGAATCGTCGGTACCGGAAACCTCAATCTTCCACACATGTCGAATGCTGAGATCGCGTCCACCGCGAGGCAGTGGTGGCAAGTTCATCGTGAAGCGTGACGAGACATGACTACGACAAATCATTACCGTGAGGACATGTTGTCAGTTCAGTTTGCGTCTGCTTCTCAGTCCATCTCTCGAAAAGGCGGTGCAGCCGTCGGGATGGCGATTGTCATCGTGGTCGCGACACTGTTGTTCGTAACCCCGTCTTCCGAAGTGCACGCCGGTGCTGCTACGTGTAGCAAGGGAGGCGCTTGCAAGGTGGGCGATGTCGGACCTGCTGGGGGAATCGTGTTCTACGACGCTGGCTCGCTCCAATGGTGGGGTCGATACCTGGAGGTGCCGCGAGGAATACCAGTCGGCACAAATCTGAATGGTTTGGTGTGGAGCCCAGATCCAGCCCGCTCGGTGTATGAAGACACGCCCACCATTTCGGCTCGCCGACAACGTGTGCGCTCTCGATTGCTGGGCATGGGACGAGCGAACACTGAAAGAATTGTTGCGGTACACGGAGACGGTGAGTATGCGGCGGCCGCTGTCGCTCGACTACGTATCAACGGATTTGATGATTGGTTCTTGCCATCCAAGGATGAACTTGACGTGTACTACAACTTCCGGCGCCTGTATCGGCGAACTGCCCCTTATGTTGCGGCACCGCACTGGACTTCAACTGAGAGTTCTCCAAGTTTTGCCTTCTATCAATTGTTTCAAGATGGCACGCAATACACCGATGAGAACGGACTGGTCAAAGGCATCACTGGCAACAAGCAGTTCAACCGCAGCAACATGCACTCCGGGTCAGGGTTTCGCGCACAGCGTATGCGTGTGTTGCCGATGAGGGCCTTCCCGCAGGGGTCGGGTGTCATTCCTCCGTTCGAGCCGCGTGCGTCTTCCGACCTGACGTGTGCACAAGGTGGAACGTGTGTGGTGGGCGACATCGGACCTGCTGGTGGCATTGTGTTCTATGACGCGGGAGCGAAGAAGACATGGGGCCGGTATCTCGAAGCGGCTCCGATCGAAGCTGAGGGGCAGCGTTTGCCATGGCGTCCGCGTGGCAACAAAGCGATGATCTACAACAACATCAGTGGTGGTCTTACAGCGGCAGAGCAGCGCGTTGCGGGGAAGGCTGTCGGCACAGGGGCTGCGAACACGCTACGAATTGTGGAGAAGGTCGGTCGACGTGCTGAGTATGCAGCTCGCTACGCCGACGAACTTGTTTTTGGTGGAAAGGATGACTGGTTCTTGCCGTCCAAAGATGAGTTGGACTTGATGTTCAAGAACTTGCACACTGCCGAAACACCAAGGGGTGGGTTCACCAATGGCTTTTACTGGTCATCAAGTGACTACAACAACAGCACGGCGTGGCTAGAGACCTTCACCACTGGTCAGCAATGGGACATGGAGCAGTGGAAGTTTCAGATGTTGACCACGGCAGCAAAGCCGTACTTCATTCGTCCCGTAAGGGCATTTGGCTGACGATGTTGTCTAGAGCGTTCCGTACGGGAACTTTGCTCGCACACCACCATCGACCACGATTGTTCGGCCAGTGATGAACGCCGACAAATCAGACGACAAGAACAATGCGGTCGAGGCAATGTCTTCCATACGACCCATGCGTCCCAGGGGCGACACTGCTTCGTTTGCTTGACGCTGTTCAGGCGTGAAAGCTGCTTCCATTCGCGGGGTCAGGATCGTTCCTGGCGCAATGGCGTTCGCGCGAATTTGGTGTGGGCCGAGTTCCACCGCGAGTGATTGAACCCACGCCATTAACGCCGCCTTTGCAGCCCCGTATCCGGCGTGCATCGGCGCTGACGTCTTGCCACTCACAGATGCGATGAACACCATCGTTCCACCACCTTGTTCCACCATGTGGCGTGCAAATTCCTGCGAGGCGAGAAAGGCGTGGCGGAAGTTGATGTCAAGGTCGCGCTCGAGCATCGAGTCGGACAAGTCGAGCAGTGCTGCCCACTGGGCCATGCCCACGATGTCGACTATGCCATGAACTCTGCCAAATGCACCAACTGCATCAGACGCAAGACGCTTCACTTCGTCGCGTTTCGTGATATCGCCACTCCATCCGAGTCCGCCAGAGACCTCGGCAGCAACATTGTCGGCCCGAGATTGCTCGATATCGACGACCATGACCCGCGCAGCGCCCGCTTGTGAGAGGGC
>JBJTGC010000249.1:0-3938 GCA_046093725.1 Actinomycetota bacterium | reverse complement strand
ACGTGAGTTCAACTTGGCGCTCATTGCTACTGCGCCATCGGTGGAGTACCGAGTGTTGAAGACAGATGGCGAAGTCATGGTGGTCGATAACCCGGCCGACCTGCCGGCAAGTCAGAACATTGCGTCGATTGAAGAGCCCTTCTTCAAAGTCACCATCATTACGCCCAAAGACTTCACAGGCACGCTGATGGAACTGTGCCAATCGCGTCGTGGCGAGATGGTCAAACTCGAGTACCTCTCACCAGAGCGGGTGGAGTTGCACTATGCCATTCCGTTAGCGGAAGTGGTGGTTGACTTCTTCGACCAGATGAAGAGTCGCACGCAGGGGTACGCGAGCCTCGACTACGAACTCGAGGGTTACCGCGAAAGCAGCTTGGCAAAAGTCGACTTACTGTTGAACGGCATTCCTGCCGATGCGTTCTCCACCATCGTGCATCGTGACAAAGCATTCGATTACGGGCGTCGCATGTGCGAGAAGTTGAAAGAACTCATTCCGCGCCAGATGTTCGACGTGCCAATCCAGGCTGCAATCGGCGGCAAAGTCATCGCGCGCGAGACAGTTAAGGCAAAACGCAAGGACGTTCTTGCAAAGTGTTACGGCGGTGACATCACGCGTAAGCGCAAGCTGTTGGAGAAGCAAAAAGAGGGCAAGAAAAAGATGAAGGCCATTGGTCGGGTCGAGATTCCCGGTGATGTGTTCATCAGTGCGCTCAAGTTGGACGACTGACATGTCATCGCCTGACACGGTGAAACCAGGTGACACGGTGAAACCTGAAGTACTCGCCGGGGCAACTTCTTCATCAGGCACATTCCGTTCGTTGCGTCACCACAGCGCACGTCTCTTTTTCTTCGGACTCTTTGTCTCGATGGTGGGTACGTGGCTCCAGTTCACTGCCACGTCGTTCTTGCTCTACGACCTGACCGGTCGTGCCACGGACATGGGTCTGAATGCCATGTTTCAGTTTTTGCCCATGTTGTTTCTTGGAGCGTGGGCTGGCGGGTTTGCCGACCGCCACAATCGCCGCATTGTGACGCTGTGGACCCAAGCATCACTCGCTGTGCTCGCACTCGTGCTCGGAATTCTCGACCTCACCGGACTTGTCACTTTGCCTGTGGTGTACGCCATGTCATTTCTGCTGGGCATCACAAACGCAATCGATAATCCGGCTCGGCGTGGTTTGGTCACCGAGTTGGTGCCACCAGAAGACATCAGCAATGTCATCTCGCTGAACACAGCTGTCATGACTGGTTCACGAATCTTCGGGCCGGCACTCGCTGCCGTGCTCGTTGCTCCGCTCGGAACAGGATGGCTGTTCATCGTCAACGGGCTGTCATTTACGGCGATTCTCGTTGCACTCACACGGTTGTCGCCGCAGGCCTTGTACCAGACGCCGCACGCAAAACCAGGGGGTCAGCCAGTGCGCGACGCCCTTCGGTATGTGCGCGATCACGGACAACTCGTGGAGTTGTTCACCGTGTTCACCATCGTGTGAACGTTTGCGTACAACTACGCCGTCGTGTTGCCGAAACTGTTGGATGAGAAATGGAATGCCACACGCTCATTCGGATGGATGCTCGCCGTCATCAGTGCTGGTTCGTTCCTAGGTTCGCTGTCAATTGCACGTCTTCGCGTGGTCACTAGTCGCTGGTTCTTTCTCTCGATTGTCTGCGCCGGCCTCGGCAACATCGCACTTGCATGGTCTCCCAACTTGGCGATTGCGTACTTGTGGTCCGTGCCGCTCGGGTGGTCTCTCGGTGCGATGGTGTCGACGATGAACTCACTCATGCAGATCGGACTTCCTTCTGAGATGCGCAGTCGCATGCTTGCCCTTACCGCTGTCGCGTTCCTGGGGTCCACTCCGGTGGGTGGCCCCATCACTGGGTGGATTGCAGACAATGTGAGCAACGAGTGGGCACTTGGCTATGGCGGTGTGGTCTCATTGGTGTGTGCTTTCGCGTATTTTTCGGTCCGGTCTGCTGAGCGCTCCTCGCAAGGTGGGTGAGTAGCCCGTGGCTACGTCCATCTGGTGGTTGCGACGCGACTTGCGGTTGTCTGACAACGGTGCACTTGCCGCAGCCGCAGCAAAGGGAAGTGTGGTTCCCGTCTTTGTGCTGGACCCGAAATTTGCTGAACGAGCAGGTGCGGCGCGCATGGCATTCATGTTGCGCAATCTTCGTTCGCTGAATGAACAGGTGGGCGGCGCACTTGTCGTCGTACATGGCAAGCCAGAAGAACAGATACCTCGTCTGGCGAAAGCACTCGACGTCACCGATGTGCACTGCGCGCGAGATTTTGCGCCATACGGCCGTGCCCGGGATCAGCAAGTGGCAGCAGCGTTGGCGGCAGATGGCAAGCGACTCGTCGGTTCAGATTCGCCTTATGTCATCGATCCCGGTGTCGTGTTGAAAGACGATGGCACAGCGCTTCGAGTGTTCACGCCGTTCTACAAGCGTTGGCAACAACACGAATGGAAGGTGATCGGAGACTGCGCACCAACGTGGAAAGACGCGTCAGAGTTTTCCGATGGCATTCCAGAAGACCCGCCGTGCGCAGCGACGCTTCCCGAAGCAGGCGAGACGGCGGCATGGACTCGTTGGACCACGTGGGCACCACACGGGCTCGGTGACTACAAAGACGTTCGCAATAACCCCGGAATCGACGGTACGTCGATGTTGTCGGCGCAACTTAGATTTGGCGTCATTCATCCGCGACAACTGCTTGCTGAGTTGCCCGCAGGAAGTGGTGCTGATCATTTTCGTAGCGAAATTTGTTGGCGCGAGTTCTATGCCGATGTCACGTTCCACCGTCCCGACTCGACGTGGAACAACTTGCAAGAGAAAATGGATCGCCTGCCCGTCGACACTGATGACCGTGCGAAGCAGCGCTTTGCCGCATGGTGTGAGGCACGCACCGGGTATCCCATCGTTGATGCCGGCATGAGGCAGATGTTGGCCACCGGATGGATGCACAATCGCGTGCGCATGATCGTGGCGAGTTTTTTGGTGAAAGATCTCCATGTTCCTTGGCAGTGGGGTGCGGCGTTTTTCATGCGCCACCTTGTCGACGGCGACATCGCGTCGAACAATCACGGTTGGCAGTGGACAGCGGGCACTGGAACGGACGCGGCACCTTATTTCCGTGTGTTCAATCCGTTCGGCCAAAGCGAGAAGTTCGACCCAAACGGCACCTATCTCCGCACCTGGATTCCTGAAATTGCCGAACTAGACAACACCCACATCCATGCGCCTTGGACACTCGGATTGCACGCACCGACGCATTATCCGGCTCCGATTGTCGACCATGCTGTCGAGCGAGAGGAAGCACTCGCCCGATACAAGAAGGTGTCCGGCAAGTAAACTTCGATGCATCATGCTTGACGACCGCAAGACGAACATCCTGCGCGCCGTGGTGCAGGAATACATCGCCACCGGCCAGCCAGTGGGCTCTGGTCATGTCGCCAAATTGCCGGGCGTCAACGTGTCTTCGGCGACTGTGCGCAATGAGATGGCTGTCTTGGAACAAGAGGGGTATCTCGCCCAACCCCACACGTCAGCTGGTCGAATTCCCACGGACAAGGGATACCGCTTGTTCGTCGATGCCTTGGCTCCTGATGGCTCTCTCGACCGCGCAGCCACAGTGCAAGTGGGTGAGTTCTTTCAATCCAGTCATGGTCGGCTCGAAGAACTTTTGCGCCAAACCTCGCATCTCTTGGCCGACATCACGCACCACACCGCGCTCGTGGTTGGTCCGAAAACGGAAGTAACGACCGTCCGGTCTATTCAAGTTGTTCGTCTGTCTTCGCGAACTGCGACGGTTGTGGTGGTGTTTTCCAATGGAACAGTCGAAAACGAGATCATCTCGCTGTCTGAAGAAATCGACGATGCTCATCTGGTGCGGGCCACATCTCATTTGAGCGCAGAGATTGTGGGCAAGTCCC
>JBJTGC010000248.1:0-5758 GCA_046093725.1 Actinomycetota bacterium | reverse complement strand
GCTTATAGGAGTTGCTGCTGCGATTCCTGCCTGTCGCCGAGTGCACCAGGGCGCGACTGGCCGTGATCTCATCGCTGTGTTGCAGATGGTGGGTCGTGCGCAGTTGTTGCTTGCAGTGTCTTATGCCGCTGGGCTTGCGCTGTCGCTCGGGACCTAGCGCGCGGAGTTAGACGGCGTACGTGCTCTCCAACCATGAAGTGAGTAGATGCACAAACTTCGTCGGCTGCTCAAGGTGAACCGTATGTCCTGCGTCAGTGACAGAGACCCATTTGCAATTGGGTAGCAAGCCCGACATCTTTGTTGCGATGTCACGAAACTTGGCGTCTTGCTCGCCGGTGACGAGCAGGGTGGGGCAGTACACGGTGCTGAGGTAGTCCCACAGGGATTCCTGTCGACCTGTTCCGGCGTAACGAAGAGAGTCAGCGAGGCCTTTTGTGGTGTTTCGTAGTCGATCGGCTCTCATCGCGGCTGCAGTGTTGAGATTGCTGAACAGTGGATTGGCGAGCCATTCATCGATGAACGTAGGGACCCCGACTGTTTCAATATGGTCGGCAAGTTGGTCGTCCGCTTGCGCACGTGTGTGGCGTTCGTTCGGGTCGGCAATTCCCGGTGAGCCGCTCACCAATACGAGGCCCGTCGTTTTCTCTGGATGTCTGGTCGCGATGTGCAGTGCAACTCGCGCCCCGAATGAGTACCCGATGTATAGGGCTGTTCCGTGTTGCGCCACCAATGCGTCGGCCATTTCGCGGATATCGACATTGCCGTCTGGATTGTCTCCGTGGCCCGGTAAGTCAACGGCACACATTTCGTCAACGGTGTCCGATGTCAAGGTTGAGACGACCTGCTCCCAAGACCGTGAGGTCTGAGTGAAGCCATGAAGAAAGACAAGTTTCATCGGCACTCAGGCACATTCATTGAGTGTTGAGGGCCCTGGTGAGCAGTTGTTCGAACACGTCCACTTCTTGTGCGCCAGGAATGAGGAACCGATCGTCGAGGACGAATGCCGGTACACCGGTGATGTCGCGCATCTGTGCTGCTTCGATGTCTGCAACAACTTCGGTCGTGCCAGCGTCTGACTCAAGCCATGGTCGCAAGTCATCGACTGCGATGCCCGCACGTTCAGCGCACGATACGACGACATCCAGGTCACCCACGTTCTCGCCGTCGGTGAAGTAGGCGCGTAGCAACTGCTCTTTTAACGCTGCCTGCGCTATCGAGCCGACCTCTGTCAACACATAGTGAAGAGCCCGATGGGCGAGCATGGTGTTTGCCCTGATGGCGCGATCCATGCGGAACTCGATGCCAGAGTCGGCAGCGATGCGTGTCACGTGGCCGATGATCTGGTCGGCTTGCTTGTAACCGCCGAACTTCCGCGCGTACGCCTCACGAGCGGGTGTGGAGCCACCTGGTGGTGCAGTGGGGTCGAGTTGGTATGCGCGGTACACGACTTCAATGTCAGTGCCTACTCCTCTTCCACGGAGGCGGGTGAGCGCCTCTTCAAATCGACTTTTTCCGATGTAGCACCAAGGACATACGACGTCGGACCAGATTTCCACCCGCATAAGTGCAACGATAGAGCCATGGCAACCCCCGCCGACACGACTGCGACTTTCTGTGCGACATTGGTGGACGAATTCGTGGAACTCGGCGTCGTTCGAGCGTTTGTGTCACCAGGTTCGCGTAGCACCCCCATGGCACGTGCGTTGTGGGCAGACAGGCGGGTGTCGATGGAAGTGTTTCATGATGAGCGAAGTTGTGCATTTGCTGCTCTTGGCTCTGGCATGGCTGGTTCTCCTGCACTGTTGTGTGTACGAGTGGAACCGCAGCAACTCATTTCCATGCCGCGGTGGTTGAAGGTCACCAGAGCGCTGTGCCCCTCATCGTGTTGACGGCCGATCGTCCTCCCGAGTTGCAGGGCGTTGGTGCTCCGCAGACGATGAACCAACGACAACTATTCGGGTCAGCTGTTCGGGCTTTCATCGATGCGTCAGTTCCCGAAGAGAAGTACTCAAAGACCTGGCGAACAATTGCCCAAGATGCTGTGAGTTTTGCTGTCGATTCCCTCACGCCAGGTCCGGTGCACATCAATCTTCCATTTCGTGAACCCCTCGTAGGCGTGGTTGGCACATTGCCGACACGCAAAACGACGAAACGGAACCCTCCTCAGTACCCAGACACTCGACGAGCAGTGAAGGCGCTCATATCAATTGTCAAGAAGAGCAACAAAGGGGTCTTCATTGCCGGCAAGGGCGCAACTGGTTCAGTGCTCGAACTTGCAGAGCAATTGGGCTGGCCGGTGCTCGCAGATGTTCGTTCTGGTGTGCGGGACGACAGTCCTGTGGTGGTCGCCGCATTTGATGGTCTCTTGAGATGTGAAGAGTTCACTTCGACATTGCAACCGACTGTTGTGGTGCGAGTGGGAGAGCCTCCTGCATCGAAGGTGCTCGGCCAGTGGTTGAAGACGATGAACTGTCCCGTGCATCAGTGGTGTGTTGATGATCGTTACTTTGACCCTGAACTCATCGGCGCCGTCAACTTTGTCGTTGATGTTGACGATGTGTGTCGACTGCTTGCGGATCGTGTCGGCGACGCCAGTGCACAGGGCTCAAATGACGAATGGCTGGAACGGTGGGAGTCAGCGGCCGATCGCGCTGAGCAGGCGCTCGAGCAGGGTCTCGGCGACACGTGGAGTGAGCCTGCGATTGCGCGATGTGTCATGCAAAGTCGTCAAGGACCGCTGGTGGTGAGTTCTTCCATGCCCATTCGAGACGTTGAGTGGTACAGCGGCATCAACGGTGAATACCCAGTGTTTTCAAACCGAGGCGTGAACGGAATCGATGGTGTCGTGAGTACCGCGGTCGGAGTGGCCCTCGCTAGCGAATTGCCGACGACGCTGCTGATTGGAGACATCGCTTGCATTCATGATGCAAACGGTTTGTGGAACCTTGCTGGTCGAAGAGCGGATCTTCGCATCGTGGTGGTGAACAACGCTGGCGGCGCAATTTTTGGCTTCCTGCCGCAAGCAACAGAACTCGATGTGGATCAATTTGAGACACTTTTTGGCACACCACACGAAGTGTCGTTTGAGCACCTTGCAGCTGCGCACGGTATTGCCTATCGAAGCGTCGCCGACCTCGCCACGTTGCGTGACGCGCTACACACCCCAGGACCAATCGTCATTGAAGCTCGAACCGATCGGTCAGTCAACGTGGCCGCTCATGATCACGTCAACTCTCTCATCGCATCGGCGGCAGTACAGCCCAGGCAGGCCTGAACCTTTCGCGCCCTTCTCAGGGTCGAACGATGGCGGACAACATCGCCTGAAACTTTGCCTGGGTCTCGGCAAGCTCTGAGTGCGGTTCGCTGTCGGCGACGATTCCACCACCAGCAAAAAGGCGCGCGCGAGTGCGGTCTGCGCTCAACTCTGCGCACCTGATGGCTACTGCCCACGTTCCGTCACCATTTCCATCTATCCAGCCGACAGCACCGCCGTAATCGCCGCGGTTCATGCCCTCAACTTTCGTGATCAGTTCCATCGCGTCCTTGGTTGGGTGCCCGCCCAAAGCCGGAGTGGGGCAGAGCAAGTCCACCAACGAGAGCACTGAGAGCGGTGGCTCGACGAGTGCACCCTCGAGTGCCGTTCCAAGATGCTGCACATTTGCAACTGTGACGATGGACGGCTCTGGTTCCCAGTCCAGGTATGAACAATGAGGAAGCAGAGTGTCGTGGACCATGTCGATGACGACACGGTGTTCAATCTGATTCTTGGTGCTAGCAACCAACTCTGCAGCTAGTCGGGCGTCGGTGGTTGCATCACCTGTTCGTGGCGCGGTGCCTGCAAGAGGATGGCTGCGAATGATGCGTCCTTGTCGCTCAACGAGAAGCTCTGGTGATGCACCGAGTAACCCACCGATGAGGAACCGGTAGCTAGACCCGAAAGAAGCGCGTAGGCGCAAAAGGATGCTGTACACGTCGAGCGGCTGAGCAGAACGCACTTGAATGTCTCGTGCGATCACTGCCTTGTCGATGTCTCCACGCCGCACTGCATTGCGTGCGGCAACCACGGCTGCGAGGTACGTGTCGATTGGGGTGAGTGGTTCCACTGCGAAGGAATTGACACTCGGTGGGTTCGGTTTGGTGGCCGCCATGTCGTTGACAACAGCGAGGAGGCGAGACTCTGTCACCAGTTGGGGGTCTGTTCCGATGAGAGAAACGGTCTGTGAACCGTCATCACGTTTCTGAACCAGAATTTCAGGAATCAAGAAGCGAGCTGGCATCTCACGGGAAAATGGCTTGACGCCGAACGCGACGACACCACGTGTCACATCAGTGTCGCTGTCAACAGCAGTGACATTGCGCAACACATCTTCGATGTCGATTTGTGTGCAGGTCAGTGCCACGCTGCGACCAGCAGCGCCAACGCCATCTCGCACGAAAAGGTGACCATCGCCTCGACACACCGCATTGAGATCGAGCGCTGTGGTCAGGGGCCGGCTGCAGACATGCAACCGTTGCGTCATGGGTTCCTCGTACCGGTCATCATCTGTGTGATTCCTCCAGAGAGTTGCTCATGAGTGGCATCTGAAAAACCTGCATCGCGAAGCATCTGCACGAGCTTGTCTCGAGGCGGCAAGTACGACACGCTTCGTGGAAGGTATCGATACGCGGCGCCATCAGAGAGCAGTGCTCCGATGCGAGGCACTACCTTTCCGAAGTAGATGTCGTTTCCAAATCGGATAACGCGCCGGTGGGGAATTCCGACATCGAGAAGTGAGATGCGGCCACCAGGTCGTACGACGCGCGCCAGCTCTCGAAAGAAGACATCGAGGTCGACTAGGTTGCGCAGCGCAAAGCCACACATTGCTCCGTCGACAGCACCATCGGCCACTGGCAGTCGAAGAATGTCGGATTGTGCTCGTGGTGAGCCACTTCGGTCCGCAGAGAGCATGCCAAACGAAAGATCCATGGATAGCGGTTTGTGTCCTGCCTTCGCGAGGTCGACGCATAGGTCGCCCGTTCCTGAGGCCAAGTCGAGCACGGTGCTACCGCGAGGAAGTCGAAGTTCGCGAACGGCCCGCTTGCGCCAACGAACATCGAGCCTGAATGTCATGATGCGATTGACCATGTCGTAGCGCGGAGCAATGGCGTCGAACATTGCGCGCACCATGGCGGACTTGGTTTCGCCCTCTGGCAGGGTGTCGGTGTCCCACGAAACGTCGCCGATACGACTCTGGTTACGACTGCCGAACCTCACTCTCGGAAGGCTACGGTGCCAGAGGACGGGTGCGCCGAACTGCGCTCCGTGATTGTCGAGACGCATTCACTGATTCGAGGCTGACATGATCGATTTCACATTGGCGCCTGAGCATGAGGCAATTCGTTCGAAGGTGCGTGACTTTGTCGATGCCCACATCATTCCGGCGATGGAACCCTATGGACACCGTGAGGAGATGGATGCCGATACTCGCCGGGCCTATGTGACTGAACTCATCCGGTTGCGCAAACTCGCCCATAGCGAAGGTCTGTGGCTACCGCACATGCCGAAAGAGTGGGGCGGCATGGGGCTCGGTCACGTTGCTCTCGCGATGGTGCAGGCCGAGGCGGCGAAAACCAGAGTCGGCCCGTGGGTGTTCAATTGTCAGGCGCCCGACGAAGGAAACATGCACACGCTTCTCCACTGGGCCACGCCCGAGCAGAAGGAGAAGTACCTGAAGCCTCTGTGCGACGGAGTGTCGTCGTCGTGTTTCGCTATGACCGA
>JBJTGC010000247.1:0-8166 GCA_046093725.1 Actinomycetota bacterium | reverse complement strand
AAAGCGCTGGTACGCCAACTTCAAGGCGCAACAAACGCGCGATTTGCCGGGCATGGACCTCATCCATGACGAGTTATCCAAGCGCATTCCCCCGCAGCATGAAACCACCATTGTTCATGGCGACTATCGCCTCGACAATTGCATGCTGAACGATGATGGCGATGTTGTCGCTGTACTCGACTGGGAAATCTGCACTCTCGGCGACCCACTCGCCGACATCGGCATGTTGATGGTGTACTGGAACGGGCCAGGTGACGACACCAGCGCCTGGTCAAACCCCACGTGCACACTCGAGGGGTTCTTGGGAAGATCCGCACTGGCAGCGCGGTACGGCGAGAAATCTGGTCGCGACATGACTCACTTCGACTTCTATGTCACGTACGGATACTGGAAACTCGGTTGCATCATCGAAGGGGTGTACGCGAGATACTTGGGTGGTGCGCTCGGACAACGTGACCCCGAAGAGCTCGAGCCCTTCAAAGTTCAAGTTGACAATGCCGTGATCCGCGCCACCACCATGCTCGAGAAGTTGCGATGAACGGCAATTCCGGCCTCCCTTTCACGGTCCACGGACAATTGCCGCCGCTCAAGGAACCCACACTCATTGTCATGTTGAGCGGCTGGATCGACGCGAGTGGCGCCGCTGCCGCCGCGATGGACACGCTCGTCGAAGCAACAGAATCAGAGATTCTCATCACCTTCGATTCAGATACGTTCATCGACTATCGCGCACGCCGACCAGTCATGGAACTGCGGGCTGGAGTAAATACCCGCATCAATTGGGTGACACCAGAGTTACGCGTCGGCCGCGACAAAGAAGGCACCGATGTGTTGCTTCTCGTCGGACCAGAGCCCGATGCGAATTGGAAATTCTTCGCGAGCACGGTCGCAGAACTCGCTTCACAACTCGGGGTTCGTCGCATGGTCGGACTTGGCGCCTACCCGTTCGCTGCTCCGCACACTCGCCCCGTAGGTGTATCCATCACCACGCCTGACGCAAACGTTGCTGACAGGTTGTCCTTCGCCAAGAACACGGTCGACGTACCTGCAGGAGTCGAGTCGGTCATCGAGCATGCACTGTTCGACCGAGGGGCCGAAGTCATCGGACTGTGGGCCCAAGTCCCCCACTACATCGCAACCATGGCGTACCCAGCGGCGAGTGCGGCACTGCTCACACAACTCTGCGACATCACTGGGCTGAACGTTGATGTTGCTCCACTACGTCGCGAAGCAACAATTCAACGCGAGCGGCTCGACCAACTCATCATCAACAACGAAGAGCACCTGGCGATGCTGCATCAGATGGAGTCGATGTACGACGCTCAGCATGGTTCCACCGGAAACGCCGACGACACTCCGATCACGCCGAGTGAACTACCTTCCATGGAGGAGTTAGCCGCAGAAGTCGAGCAATTCCTTCGTGATCAAACCTGACGCCAGAAATAACGCTTCCGCCTGAAAGGGGCACCTCATGAAAGTCGATGCAACTCTTCGACCTGATCTTCACCTCGTGGCTGACGAAACCAAACGCGCCGAAGCTGCCGGTTATGCAGGTCTCTGGACTGCCGAGACATCGCATGATCCGTTCTTCCCGTTGCTACTTGCTGCTGAACACAGCCAAGACATCGAACTTGGCACTTCTATCGCAGTCGCATTCGCGCGCAACCCGATGACCCTGGCGAACATCGCATGGGATCTTCACACTTTCTCAAAGGGACGCTTCATTCTCGGACTTGGAAGCCAGATCAAGCCTCACATCACGAAGCGCTTCTCGATGGAGTGGAGCAAGCCGGCGGCGCGAATGCGCGAGATGGTGCTTGCCATCCGTGCAATCTGGGACTGCTGGTTGAACGGCACGCCGTTGCAGTTCCGTGGCGAGTTCTACACCCACACGCTGATGACACCGTTCTTCAGCCCCAGCGCCAGCGACATCTCTGCATATGGCACGCCGAAGATTTTCCTCGCCGGGGTCGGTGAGCTCATGACAGAAGTGGCGGGCGAAGTGTGCGACGGCTTCATGTGTCACGCCTTCACCACTGAGAAGTACTTGCGTGAGGTCACCATTCCTGCGCTTGAACGTGGACGGGCAAAGGTGGGCAAAACGTTGGACGGATTTGAGATCGTCGGTCCAGGCTTTGTCGTCACCGGTACCGATGACGTGGAAATGTCGAAGGCCGCCGCCGGCACGCGTCAGCAGATTGCCTTCTATGGCTCGACTCCGGCTTACCGCCCTGTTCTCGATCTTCACGGGTGGGGTCATGTGCAAGATGAACTCAACTCCATGTCAAAACAAGGCAAGTGGGTCGAGATGGGCAACTGCATCACCGACGAGATTCTCGATGCATTTGCCGTGGTGTCAGAACCAGAAGACATCGCGTCGAAGTTGGACGACCGTTATGGCGATGTCATCTCACGCATCAGCTTCTACGTTCCCTACGCGTCTGACCCAGCCCGATGGAACAAGGTTCTCGCTGATTTACAAAGCAAATAGCTCCGTCAGGAACTGAGACCCATCAGCCACGAATGAACGTTGTCGCCGAGCGCAGCAACGTCGTAGCCACCCTCCTGCAACACGACAGTAGGTAGTCCAAGTTGTGACACCACTTCGCCTTGACGTCGAAAACCGTCGGTGGTGATGGCAAGGTCACAGATGGGATCTGTGACAAAGGTGTCGAGACCGAGCGACACAATCAACATGTCAGCACCGAATGCAGCAATGCGTTCTGCGGCTGTCGACAGCGCAGCCACATAGTCATCGTCTGCTGTCTTCCTCGCTAACGGTACGTTCACGTTGCTTCCGAGGCCACGGCCGGAACCGGTCTCATCCGCGTGTCCGGTGAAGTACGGGTATGCGCGTGTGGGGTCACCGTGCAGACTTACGTACATCACATCGTCGCGGTCGTAGAAAATTTCCTGAGTGCCATTTCCGTGGTGATAATCGACATCGAGCACCACAACTTTCGACGAAGTTGTCGTCGCCACGTGGTGAGCCGCGATTGCGGCATTGTTGAAGAAGCAATAGCCGCCATACATCGACGTGGTTGCGTGGTGACCTGGCGGGCGGCATAGTCCGTACGCAAAGCGATCGCCGTCAAGCACCACTTTGGTGGCAGTGAGTGCAGTGTCGACTGCGCCACGAGCTGCGGTGTACGTGCCCTCGCACAAAGGTGTGGTGGTTTCAAAACACCACCAGCCAAGTTTTCCGGTGACGCTTTGCGGTTCGCGAGCATCTGTTGCCTCGCGACGAAAGGCTGGACGATAGAACACGTCGGGCACCACTTCTCGCGCCTCGCTGATGTCGCGCTGGTAGTCGGCCCATCCGGTGGTGAGAAACCGGTTGAGGCCCGGCTCATGCACTGCGTCAATGGGGGCAGTACCCCACTCGGTTGGTGACATGAATTGAAACGACGAATCTGCTTCGAGTACTTCGCGGATCTTTTCGGCACGGCCGATGTGTTCGTACGGCGAATGCGCAGTCGACTTCTCGATTTCGGTGAGCGGATTGTGCCCGAGGTGGGCCGGCGTGTAGACGACTTTCATCGCCCACACATTAGGCACGCGACGTGTCGTGGCTCAGTCGAAAGAAGGCGCCGCGCGCAGTGAGCGCTTCAACTCGGCCATGCCACTGGTGGTGGCAATGGTCTCGATGGCGTCCCACAGCTTCAGCGCCTCGTCACCGCGCGGAATGGTACTGATGACCGGGCCAAAGAAACTCGACACCTTGTCGCTGTCGGGATTGAACGACAAGATCGGCGTACCCACGTCTTTGCCGGTGCGTTGAAGCGCAAGCTCGGTCTCTTCTTTGATGACTGCGTCGTAGGACTCGTCGTGCACATGGTCGGCCCACTCAGTTGGGAGACCAGCATCAGCCAACAAGCGACGACTTTCCACCACAGGGTCAGTGACGAAACCCACTCGCTCTTGGCGATTATGGAAGGACATTCCGAGCATGGTGTACACGGCGCCACAAGCTTCGTTGCCGTCCACCGCGCGCGCGTGTGCCGCCATGCGGAGGCCCTGTGTGCCCGCGTTGTGCACCTCGCGATAACCCTCAGGCATCTTCGAGTAATCCATCGATGAGTTCAAGACCTTCAATGAAATGAAGCGCCAACGCACGTCGTACGAGCGCAAAGTCTTGACTTCGGTGACCCACCGCGAGGTGATCCACGCCCACGGACACACTGGGTCGAAGAAGAAGTCAAGATCAGCCACGAACTACACCCGTTCGATCTGGCGTTCCTCGAAGGTTTCGATGAGGTCGCCTTGCTTCAAGTCTTGGAAGTCGGACAAACCGATACCACACTCAAAACCTTCGCGCACTTCACGAACGTCGTCCTTGAAGCGGCGCAGCGAATTGATGGAGCCCTTCCAGATGATGGTTCCGTCGCGAAGGAAGCGCACTTTGGTTCCACGCGCGATGACACCGGTGCGCACGAAGCAACCGGCGATGGCACCAATCTTTGGAACACGGAAGATTTCCCGAACTTCGGCTTCTCCAGTGACGACTTCTTCGAACTCTGGCGCGAGCAGACCGAGCATTGCTCGTTCAATGTCTTCCAGAAGTTTGTAGATGACTTCGTAGGTACGAATTTCGACACCTTCAGATTCAGCGAGGTCGCGGGCCTTGCGGTCTGGACGTACGTTGAACCCGATGAGAGTGGCGTTGGTTGCTGCTGCGAGCGTGATGTCATTTTCGGTGACACCACCGACACCGCGGTGCACGAAGGCAAGTTTGACTTCGTCACGCTCCAACTTCCGCAAGCTTTCACTGACTGCTTCAAGCGATCCGTGCACATCAGCTTTGATGACAAGGTTCAGTGTGGCGACTTCGCCAGCCTGAATTTGCGTGAAGATGTCTTCGAGTTTGACGCCTCGTTGCACACGCGCGTCGCCGCGCTGATTGAGCACGCGGAAACGCTGCTCACGGGCTTCAGCAACGGTGCGAGAGGTCTTTTCATCGGGAGCCACACGGAACTCATCGCCGGCCTGCGGCACTGTCGACAGTCCGAGCACCTGCACCGGGCTTGACGGGCCAGCCTCCTTGACCTGTTCACCGCGATCATTGATGAGCGCACGCACTTTGCCCCACGCTGCACCAGCTACGACCGGATCTCCGACTTTCAAGGTTCCCTTATCGACGAGAACAGTGGCAACCGGACCACGACCGATGTCGAGGTTGGCTTCGAGCACGATGCCTTTCGCGCGCCCCGTGGGGTTCGCGGTGAGATTCTCAAGCTCAGCAACCACGTTCAGTTGGTCGAGCAAGTCGTCGACACCGAGGTTCTGCATGGCAGACATCTCGACGACGATGGTGTCGCCACCCCAGGCTTCAGGCACCAACTCGTACTCCGCAAGCTGACTGAGGACACGTTGCGGGTCGGCGTTGTCTTTGTCGATCTTGTTGACGGCGACGATGATGGGAACATCGGCTGACTTCGCGTGGTTAATCGCTTCGATTGTTTGAGGCATCACTCCGTCGTCTGCAGCGACAACCAACACGACGATGTCGGTGACCTGTGCTCCGCGAGCACGCATCTTGGTGAACGCCGCGTGACCTGGAGTGTCGATGAACGTGATGGGATGCCCGTTCTTTTGCACCTGGTACGCACCGATGTGCTGAGTAATACCACCGGCTTCACCAGCGACGACATTTGCAGAGCGAATCTTGTCGAGCAGCGTGGTCTTGCCGTGGTCGACGTGACCCATGACGGTGATAACCGGAGGACGCGACTGTTGAGCATCTTCGTCTTCGTCATCGCTGTCATCGAACAGCGCCTGCAATTCCATTTCTTCCTGTTGACCTGGGTCAACCATGAGAATGTCTGCGCCAATTTCGAGTGCAAACAATTCCATTTGCTCGTCACCGAGCGTCATGGTTGCTGTCACCATTTCGCCGTGCTCGAGCAGGAAGCGAACGACATCGGCTGCAGTCCGATTTAACTTCGGTGCAAACTCTTGCGCAGACACTCCGCGCTCGATGATGACCGTGCCCTCGGGCACCGGAGCATTGCTCGCGGTGTACGAGGTGTATGTGGGCTCGAGCTCGTCGAACTCCCTGCGCCGACGTGCACGCGATTTCTTGCGAGGTGCACGACGCTGACCATTCGGGCGACCACCGGGGCCACCAGGGCCGCGACCACCAGGGCCTCCAGGGCCACCGGGACCTCCAGGACCACCGGGGCCTCCAGGACCGCGACCGCCGCCAGGGCCGCCGGGACCACCACCGGGGCGAGGGCTACCAAAACCGGGACGACCACCAGGACCACCGGGACCACGACCGCCAGGACCACCAGGACCGCGTCCACCAGGACCCCCAGGGCCACCTGGTCCGCGTCCGCCAGGGCCGCCAGGGCCACCGGGGCGCATGCCGGGGCGCACACCAGGGCCGCCTGGGCGTGGGCCGGGTCGTACACCAGGTCCGCCAGGGCGAGCTGAGCCAGGGGGCGGAGGAATTCGTCGACCATCAGGAGACATCGGTCGCGGGGGCGGCGGCGGAATGGCGGGGCGACCAAGTGGTCCGCGAGCTCCGGGGCCCGCCGGTGAACCAGGACGCTGCGGCGTGGTGGGCGGCATTCCTGGGGGCAACGGGCGACTTGGTGCAGCGGGGGGTGCCGCAGCACGCGGCGACATGCCCGGCGTTGGGCGTCCACTTGAAATGACTCGCGACATGGAACCTGTCGAATCGGCAGCAGCAGGCGCCACTGGTTGTTCAATGACAGGAGCGGGCTCTGCAATGGGAGCAGCGGGTTGCTCGACGGGAGCCACAACTGCGATCGGCTCGGCAACAGGGGCTTCTTCGACGACCGATGAATCATCGTCGATCTTCTTGGCAGCAACTTTCTTTGCAGGTGCTTTCTTCGCAGCGGTCTTCTTCGCTGCAGTCTTCTTGACTGGCGCGCCTTCACCTGAATCATCAGCACTGTCGGCGGCCTTCTTCGGTGCAGCTTTCTTTGCCGCAGCCTTCTTGACCGGCTTCGGCTCTTCGGGCTGAACATCACGGATGAGACCGTCACGCTCGGCGCGACGACGAACACGATCAGCCTGCGCCTCTTCGACGGAGGACGAATGATTCTTGACGTCGATACCGAGCTTCACGCAGAGATCGACAGCCTCTTTGTTCGTCAGGCCGAGCTCTTTGGCGAGCTCATGAACGCGGGACTTCTTCGCCAAATCAGCCCTCCGCACCGGCGTCGTCGGATGTCGACTCGCCGGCCCACTCGGCTTGGCTGGTCACTGTTCCATCTGCAGAGTGAAACTCAAGTTGACCCGTGTCGTCGTTTTGACGCCACTCACCTTCTTCGTACACCTCGCCGTCGGGGCTAACCACGATGCCAGCATCTTCATTGCGTGCTTGTGTTTCACTCTTGATGTCGATGCGCACACCAGTCAGTCGCGCTGCGAGACGCGCATTCTGACCTTCTTTGCCGATTGCCAATGACAACTGGAAATCAGGAACGATGACATCGGCCTGCGTGTTGTCCTCAGACAAACGCACTTCTGTGACTTTTGCAGGCGACAACGCTTTCATGACGAACTCACGAAGATCTTCGCTGTAGGAAATGATGTCGATTTTCTCTCCACGAAGTTCAGTGACGACCATACGCACGCGTCCACCACGCGCACCGACGCAGGCGCCGACGGGGTCGACGTTGTGATCGTTTGACGAGACCGCGATTTTTGTGCGATGACCAGGTTCACGCGCGCAAGCCTTGATTTCGACGATGCCATCGGCGATTTCCGGGACTTCGAGCTCGAACAAACGCTTGATGAGGCCAGGGTGCGTACGTGACACCACGATTTGTGGTCCCTTTGCGGTCTTGCGAACTTCAACGATGTACGCCTTGAGTCGCGCATTTGGCTCGGGACGTTCGTAGGGAACCTGCTCTGCTTGTGGCAAAAGTGCTTCCACTTTGCCGAGGTCAAGCAGCGCATAACGACCGTCGCTCTGCTGGATGATGCCGGTGACGATGTCGCCTTCGCGATTGGCGTACTCCTCGAA
Source organism: Actinomycetota bacterium (assembly GCA_046093725.1). Lineage (GTDB taxonomy): Bacteria > Actinomycetota > Acidimicrobiia > Acidimicrobiales > Ilumatobacteraceae > UBA2093. Next base: position 167 of record JBJTGC010000247.1, on the reverse strand, counting down.
TTTGCGGTCGCGCTCGACTTCACGGATGCGCTGACTCATGACTTGCCGGAACGTGACAGCTGCGATGCGAACGAGCTCGTTCTGGTTCGGCGTGTCGTCACGCTCGTTGACCCAGGTGCCTTCTTCATCGACGTCGTAGGCGATGTACTTCATGTCGAGATTCTCAG
>JBJTGC010000246.1:0-3820 GCA_046093725.1 Actinomycetota bacterium | reverse complement strand
GTTATCGACATTGGTGGTGGCACAACCGAGACCGCGGTCATCAGCCTTGGTGGCATTGTCGCACTTGAAGCGGTGCGCGTCGGCAGCTTCGACATTGATGCGGCGATTCAGAACTATGTGCGACGTGAGCATGGCGTCGCCATTGGGGAGCGCACTGCTGAAGAAATCAAGATTCAGATTGGTTCTGCTGACCCGGTTGGTGACGAACGAAGTGCGGATATTCGTGGCCGCGACTTGGTCTCGGGGCTTCCAAAGACCATTCGTCTAACCGCAGAAGAAGTTCGCTTCGCCATCGACGAACCTGTGGCGTCAATGGTGTTGTCCGTGAAGCGCTGTCTGTCCAAGGCACCACCAGAGTTGGCACAAGACTTCCTTGCACGTGGCATGTACTTGGTCGGCGGTGGCGGCATGTTGCGTGGACTTGCTGAGCGCATTGCTCGCGAAACTTCAGTACCGGTGCGTATGTCGCCGCAACCTCTGGAGGCCGTGGTTCTCGGGGCCGGTCACTGCATCGAGAATTACCAGGCGTTGCGCGGAATGTTCATGGGGTCGCACCGCTAACGGTCGTTCAACTTACGACGCCAAGATTTCGTAGATCTTCTCATCGAGACTCGACACGAAAATGCCATTTGACGTCTGATCGACAGACACTGCATTTCCTAGGCCACCGACCAACGTGTGTGTCTCGAGGAGTTTCACTCCGTTCAGTTGAAGCCCGGTCAATTCTCCGGAGCAATAGTCGCTGAACACATACCATCCCCGCAGAGCCACCTGCGGATGATTGCGTGAGACGCGTACGCCTCCACTGATGGAGCATCCTGCATCGCCATGTTCGTATGAGTGAATGGGACGCAATGCATTTCGCGCCTGTTGGTCGGACTTGTAACGCTCGGGTCCTTCGTAGGCAGGCCATCCGAAATTGACACCGCGTCCACCTGCAATCACGGTGCCTGCAGCATCACGTTTGGCAGGTGCAACAGACACTTCTTCCCACTTGTTCTGACCAACGTCGGCCACCCAGAGGTTTCCGTCATCGTCAAAGGAATAGCGCCACGGATTGCGTAGCCCCAGCGACCAAATTTCTGGCCGTGCGTTCTTGTTTGTGGCGAGCGGATTGTCTTTCGGAATTGAGTACGGCGTCGTACCCGAAGATCGAGGATCAATGCGCAGCATCTTGCCCAGCAGTTCTTTGGTGTTCAGCGCACGACGTTCAGGATCATCACCACTTCCGCCATCACCCATGCCGATGTACAACATGTTGTCTGGACCGGTGACGACGTCGCCACCGTTGTGGTTTGAGTACGGCTGGTTGATGGTGATGACCACTCGTCGCGAACTTGCCACAAAACGACCGTCCGGACGCACTGTGTATTCAGCGACCACGGTGTCGCCATCTTTGTTGGTGTGGTTGATGTACGCCTTGTCGTCGATGAAGGTGAGCCCCAACAAACCACGCTCAGAGTCGGTTGACGTGAGTGATGAGATGTCGAGTACCCGTGAGGTCTTCTTGCCGCCTTTGGTCCACCGCAGCACTTGACCCTGTCGCTGCACAACGAAGATGAATGCGTCTGATGACTTACGTTCGACCACCGACACGGGGTCTTTGACTTGAAGCGCGGTGCGCTTGCGAACGACTGGTGCATTGGCAGTGGCAGCTGATGCACGATCGGTTGCCGCTTCAACAGTCGTAGCTGAAGCAGCAACAGCAACCGCGGTGGTCAGCGAGAGCAGCCCGAGGAGTGATCTGCGCAGCATCATGACTTCTTGACGCGGATGAGACCTTCTTGAACCACGGTGACCGCCAGATCGCCAGAGCGGGTGTAGATGGAACCACCAGCAAGACCGCGTGAGTTTGATGTGCTGATGGCCCACTGGTCATATAACAACCAGTCATCAGCACGGAAGGGTCGATGGAACCACATGGCGTGGTCGAGACTTGCCATCTGAACGTTTTCGTCACCCCAGCCGAGCCCGTGTGGCAACAATGTGGTGTCGAGCAGAGTCATGTCGCTTGCATAGGTAGCAATGCAGGCGTGCAAGACGGGATCGTCTGGCAACACATCGACCGTTTTCCACCACACTCGTTGACCAGGTGCAGATGTTCCTCGTCGTGCCATGGGATCACTGTCGACATACCGAAGGTCAATTGGTCGCGGGCGGTCGTATTCCTCGCCGAGCATTTCTTTGTAGGGCTCCATGCGCGTACGAAAGTCGGGGAGTGATTCCGGTGACGGAATATCTGTCGAAGCAGTGATCTGGTGCTCAAGACCCGGTTCGGGCGCGTGAAAACTTGCGGTGAGGTTGAAGATGACTTCACCATGCTGCACTGCCATCACACGTCGGGTGGTGAAACTGCGTCCGTCGCGGATGCGCTCGACTTCATACAAGATCGGGATGGACGGGTCACCCGGGCGCAAGAAGTACCCGTGCAGAGAGTGCACTTGTCGCGATGGCTCATCGACAGTTCGAACAGCTGCAACGAGTGCTTGTCCGGCCACTTGACCACCGAACACACGCTGACGATTCTCGTCGGCAGATGATCCGCGGAAGATGTTCACTTCGATTGCTTCAAGATCAAGCAAGCGAAGAAGGTCGTCCAGAGCAGCTTTCACGAGTCCATAGTAGGGTCGCGATGTGCCACTTGCTCCGACTCTGCGCGCTCACGCACTTGCAGCAAAGGGATTCATGCCTGAAGACGAAGGTGATGCGCTGTTCGAAGCGGCAATGTCTGCGGCCTCGTCGGTACCAAAGCTTCCATTCGTCGAAGTAGGTTCGTACTGCGGCAGGTCGACGGTGTGGTTGGGTGGTGCTGCACGTGATGCTCAGCGAACATTGTTCGCCATTGACCACCACTTTGGAAGTGAAGAAAACCAACCCGGCTGGGAATGGCACGACACGTCGTTGGTTGATGAACACACTGGTCGCATCGACACTCTGCCTCATTTCCGTCGAACCATCTTGGGTGCCGGACTCACGGACAGCGTCGTGACAATGGTCGGTGATTCATGGAAAATTTCTCACACATGGACAACGCCACTTGCGTTTCTCTTCATCGACGGTGGCCATGGTGTCGAGCCAGCATCGCGCGATTATCAAGGTTGGACACCGCATGTGGCGCAAGGAGGAGTGCTGGCGATTCACGATGTGTTTCCAGACCCTGCAGACGGAGGTCGGCCACCGTACGAAAACATCTATCTGCCCGCAGTTGAGAGTGGGCTCTTTGTCGAGGAATCAGCCACCGGTTCGTTGAGGGTTCTGCGACGACTCTGAATTGGTCGACGTCGTTCCAACCCTCGCTGAGGGCAGACATCAAATGACGGGAATGTCGATGTGTGCGTTCTTGCGCTTCACAGTTGCTGTGAAGATCGATGACGCGGCAGATGGCATAGCGATGGCATCTGCAGCCAAGATGATTGCAGCAGCCGTGTACGCGCTGCGTTCGTTCGCTGGGAAGTTCACGATGGTCTTGTGAGGCTCGACTGGGTACACGATGCCAGTGAAATACGCGCCGTCGATGCAACGGTGGGGCATGGTCCACAGCAGCAACTCACGGGCAGTTTCGCGGTCACCGACAGCACAATGTGCGATGGCGCACTCGCTTGTTTCCGCAGCAGTGACCCATTGTTCGTCGTTCACGCAGCGCACGCCACGGTCGTCCATGACGAAACGGTCCCAGCCCTCAGCAAGTCGCGCTTTGGCGCGCGCACCTGTCATTGCCCCGGTGAGGACGGGGTAGTACCAGTCCATTGCCCAGCGTTCCTTCGGCTCAAAGGCGCCAAGGTCTGTGTTGATGACCTGGTCGATGACATCAGCGGCACGA
>JBJTGC010000245.1:0-15809 GCA_046093725.1 Actinomycetota bacterium | reverse complement strand
ACAGTCGCTTGGTGGTGACTCTTTCAAGCGGCTTCGACGTCATGCAGTTCCAGTGTAGAACGCGCCGGTCCGTGCGCCCGCAGCGACACTGCTGCCCGCCTCGAGCGAGGCGAATGGTCCGACGATTGCGTCGGGTCCGATTTCAGATTCTCGTGCGACGGTGTTTTCGACAACGGCTCGAGGTCCCACCACGCAGTCGACGAGTCGAGTCTGTGGTCCGATTTCGCACCCGTCGCCGATTGTGGTGTCGCCTTGCAACAAAACGCCCGGAAACAATGTGACGTCACGACCAATGGAGACGGTCACATCGATGAATGTCTGGCGTGGGTCGAGCATGGTGACGCCACTCAGCAACCACATCTTGTTCGTACGAGCGCGCAGCTCGCGCTCGGCGAGGGCCAATTGCCATCGGTCGTTGACGCCAGCGGTTTCCGCGGCGGGGGCCTCGACGCCTGCCACCCGATGGCCCATTGACGCCAGCACTTCGACGGCATCGGTGAGGTAGTACTCGGCCTGCGAATTGTTGTTCGAGATTCGTCGAAGAGCAGGTCCGAGAAGGTCGCGTCGGAAGGCGTAGATGCCGGTGTTGATCTCGTTGATCGCAACTTCTTCTTCGTTGGCATCTCTCTGTTCGACGATGCGCATGACCCGACCGTCCTTGGCACGCACGATGCGTCCGTATCCGGATGGGTCATCCATGCGTGCCGTCAGAACCGTCGCGGCGCTGCTGGTGGACTCGTGAGTTTCGATGAGTTGCGCAATCGTGTGTCGCTCTAGAAGTGGAGTGTCGCCCGGAAGCACTAAGACCGTGGATGTGTCGTCCATGTCGGCGCTGTCACCATCGAACGACGACATCCCAACCACTGTGGCATCGCCGGTTCCACGCTGCACCGCTTGCTCGACGAACGAGACGCTTGCCCATGTCGGTGCTTGCTCTTGGACTTTTTTCGTCACGCGCTCGGCGTTGTGACCAACGACAACCACGGTGCGTGCAATCGGAAGGCCTTCGAGAGAGTGGATGACATGCATCACCATCGGTCGACCGCAGATGAGGTGGAGTGGCTTTGGTCTCTCGGACCTCATGCGTGTGCCCTCGCCGGCCGCAAGAACGATCGCTGAAATCGCCGCAGAACTGGTCATGCAAAGGTTCTAGCAAGAAACCACTGGTTCCGGGGAGAGGACTCGAACCCCTATCAACGGGACCAAAACCCGCTGTCCTGCCATTTGAACGACCCCGGAAGGGAAGGGCGCGCATGCACGCCTTCGTCACTAGACGGTATCTGATTTTCGCAAAACTGCGTCTACGCCTGTAGGTTCGTCGCCGGTATGGGATCGCTGGTCAAGAAACGCCGGAAGCGGATGCGCAAGAAGAAGCACAAGAAGATGCTTCGACGCACCCGCCATCAACGGCGCAAGTAATTCGTCGCCTCACAAGGCGCGAGTAAACACCACGCGACAATCCGGTAGTGCCGAGAGAAGTTCGCGATGGTGTCCTTCAACGAACCATGTAGAGCCTGAACCGGCCAGCATCGGTGGTGTTTTCACGACCTCAGTGATACGTCGTTTGATATCAGACAAGCCCGGCACAACGTGCAACGCCGCTGGTTCGAGGTCGTTGCCCGACTCATGATGCGGGCCGCCCATGGCGTCCCAGGCTGCGTACACCTGCGGGGTCGACGCGTGCAGCGGCGGTATGACGAGCGTGATGTCGACTTCGCGACGTGGAAGCGGTTCAACGATTTCGCCGATTCCACGCACGCGAGCGCGACCACCGACCATGCAGAACGGAATGTCAGCGCCAAGGCGCGATGCGGCGACCACGTCGGTGAATTCTGCCCAACGCAACACCGCAGCAGCGTCAGTCGAGCCGCCACCGAGACCGCCTCCGTGAGGGATGTTCTTGGTGATGCGAACGTGAGCACTGATGTCAGCGAGCAACAGTGCTTTTGACACCAAGTTGGTGTCGTCGGTTGGCACGCCGTCTGCAAATTCGCCGTCGACATCAATACCTGAGTGGTCCGGAGTCACGACAATGCCATCGGCAAGGTCGAGAGAAATCATCTCGGCGTCGATGAGGTGATAGCCATCGTCGCGCACGCCAGTGATGCGTAGCAACAACGTCAACTTGGCATGTGCTGTGAGTGAATTCACGAGCGTTCACCTGCGTTGTTGACAACCTTGCAGAGTCGAATCCAGTCGTGCACCGACAGATTCTCTGCCCGTGCGGTGGGCTTGATTCCGGCTGCTTCGAATTGTTGCGGGTCCACTGCGCCGGCAAGAGCTCCGCGCAACATTTTTCGCCTCTTGGCAAAGCCTTGTCGCACGAGCGCGAACAACGAAGCGGCATCGACATCATGGTCGAGTGGTTCGTCTCGTCGGACGATGTCGACGAGCGCAGAGTCGACTTTGGGTCGTGGCAGAAACCCCGTCGGTGGCACGATGCCGGCGATTGAGCCGGTGGCCCAGAAAGCAACCTTCACGCTGAGTGCGCCGTATGCATCGGTGTTTGGCTTCGCAACGAGGCGATCACCGACTTCTTTCTGCACCATCACGAACACGTGCTTCACGGCGGGAACCATGTCGAGAACGTCGGCGACGAGTGGGGTTGCGACGTTGTAGGGAAGATTGGCGACCAGATGCCAATCGGTGTGTTCACCGAGTAGAGACGACCAGTCAAGTTTCATTGCGTCGGCGTGGACGACGCGCACATTGTCATAAGCGGCGACATTGTGAGTGAGAAGCGGCACGAGTGCCTCGTCAACTTCGACGGCGGTGGTGTTGGCACCAGTCTCTGCAAGTGCAAGTGTCAGTGATCCGAGGCCGGCTCCAATTTCGATGACGTTGTCTCCTGGTCCGACGCCAGACAACTTCGCGATGCGCCTGACAGTGTTGGCATCAACGACGAAGTTCTGTCCGAGTGCCTGACGCGGCGACAAACCAGCATCACGGAGCTGGTCGGATGCATGTGCGCGAGTGAGGGTCACCAGGTCATCTCGACTGGTAACGGTGCATCAATGAGCTCAGCAATCTTTTCGAACACTGCCATGTTCAGCACGATGTCGGATCCGCCTGGCAGATATCCGATGTTGATGTTCGTGCACTCGGTCTTCAGTCCGTTGTTCACGTTTCGCACCGTGATGATGGCGCCAAGTGGTGCGGCGTTCGTGGCGCAACCAGTTTGAGCCGAATCAGGAAAACGTTTGAAGGTGGCATCGCCTTTGGCGCTCGATGCGGACTCATCGGCCGGATATGCGATGCGGTTCTTGTCGGTGACGCCCACGCTTTGGGGTCCTTCGAGGTTCGCTGGCGCATCGGCCGTGGCGTCGGCACCAATGCCAACTGCAATCGTCGTGGTCGTGGCGTCAATGGTGGTGGTCGTCGCCGCGGTATCGGAGCGGCCCTGAGCCATCCACATGAGAGGCAACACGAGAGCAGTGATGACGCCGACGAACGTGAGGCGGTTGCGATCGATACGAGACAGGTTCACGGTGTCAATGACGCTAGGAAGCCATACGCGGAAACGCAAGGAGGGTGGCGTGCCGACTGCTCTCAGACAGCGTTTGCGCGCTGACACCGCGTAGATCTGCGATTGCCTGACCCACAACGGCAACAAATGCCGGCTCGTTGGTGCGACCTCGGTGAGGCACCGGTGCCAGGTACGGAGCATCGGTCTCGACGATCAAACGATCGGCAGGGCAGAGCATTGCAGCATCGCGAGTTGGTTGTGCATTCTTGAACGTCACGACACCACTGAACGAGAGAAACGCGCCACGGTCGAGGCACTTGCGTGCTTCCTCTGGTCCGCCAGTGAAGCAATGAATGACTGTGTGCGGCGGAGTTCCTTCGGCATCAAGCACATCGAACGTGTCATCCCATGCTTCGCGCGTGTGAATCACCAATGTGAGGTCATTCGCTTTTGCCAACGCAATCTGCTGCGCAAACGCATCACGCTGCGTGTCGCGCGGTGAATTGTCATAGTGAAAATCGAGTCCGCATTCACCGATTGCAATTACTCGTGGTGAAGTGACGAGATCTTCGATGGTGTCGACACCAAGGTGCGCGTCGTGTGGGTGAAGACCCACGGTTGCCCATGTGTCAGCACGTCGTGCTGCCAACTCGATGGCCTGCACACTGGTTTCGCGGTCCGTTCCGATGACCACAAAGCCCGTCACTCCGGCATCGCGGGCTGTATCGAGTGCTGCATCTGCGCCATGCTCCATGCGCTCGTCGAACACATGGCAATGCGAGTCGATCCATTCGGCTGTCGTCATTGTCTGTCCCGTGTTCACACTGTCCGTCGGGGAAAGAGTGGGTCACCCTTGGTGACAGCTGCACCGGCGGTGTAGCCACCCCACTTCAGAGCATCTGGCACGCGAACGTCTGCGATGTCGCCGGTCATGCCGATGCGTGACCAGATCTCGCGCGCGGTGTCGGGCATGGCTGGGTACACGAGAATCGTGATGATGCGAAGTGCTTCGAGAGCATCGCCCATGACTGCATCGACTCCTGCGCCTGGTTCGGCTTTCCAAGGCTCGTGTTGCTCAAGATGTGCATTCGTCGCACGAATGAGTTGCCAGGTTGCCTCAAGTGCGCGACTTGGTTGCACGCGCTGCCACTGTTCAACCGCATCTGCGACTGTTTGCGACGCGATTGGTGCGAGTGCGCAACTGGGCGATGGTGCAGTTCCTCGGCCATCGCACTTCTTCCCGACCACGGTCGCAACTCGTGCGGCAAGGTTGCCCAGGTTGTTCGCTAGGTCTGAGTTGTAACGCGCAATCAGACCTTCATAGGTGAAGTCACCGTCGTTGCCATACGCAGTGTCTGCGAGCACGTAGTACCGAAAACCGTCGAGGCCGATTTCGTCGATGAGATCGAGCGGGTTGACGACGTTGCCAGATGTCTTGCTCATCTTTTCGCCACCGACTAGCAACCAGCCACCCACTGCGTAGCCACTCGGTGGCTCAATGCCTGCCGACATGAGCATTGCGGGCCAGTAGATGCAATGGAATCTGATGATGTCTTTGCCAATGAGATGTCGATTGACTGGCCACCACTTATTGAAGGTCGTGTCGTCGGCTCCGTAGCCAATTGCAGTGATGTAGTTGGCAAGCGCATCGAACCACACGTATGCGACATGACTTTCGTCGAACGGAAGTGGAATGCCCCAGGTCAAAGTTTTGCGGCTGACAGAGAAGTCGTGCAGTCCTTGTTTGATAAATGAAGTGACTTCGTTCAATCGATGCTCGGGCACGATTGCATCAGGATGTTTGGCATACCAATCAAGGAGACGGTCGCCGAAGCGTGACAAGCGGAAGAAGTAGTTCTCCTCTTCCACGTGCTCGACAGGACGCTTATGAATGGGGCAGTTGTCGCCGTCGAGATCGTCAGCTGTGTAGTACGCCTCACACGCCACGCAATACATGCCGCGATACACGTCGAGTTCGATGTCTCCGGCATCGAAACATGCCTGCAGTAATTTCTGCACGCCAATGCGATGGCGCTGCTCGGTGGTGCGGATGAAGTCGGTGTTGGTGATGTCGAGACGTTCCCAGGCCTTCACGAAGAGCGGAGCGATGTTGTCAGCAAACTGCTGGGGAGGAATGCCGGCGGCATCGGCCGCTTGTTGAATTTTGAGACCGTGCTCATCGGTGCCCGTGAGGAAGTGAACTTCTTCGCCGAGGAGTCGATGCCACCGAGCAAGTGCGTCGCCGACGATTGTTGTGTACGCGTGCCCGAGGTGGGGTTGCGCGTTCACGTAATAGATCGGTGTCGTCAGATAAAAGCGACTCACGCGCTTCAGGCTATTGGCACTGACACATGAAAATCGGGCGCATTTTCCTATGCTGACCGCGTGCCGTCGGAATTCAATGAGGCGATATCGGTGACTCAACTCACCGAAGGGTCGTATTCGACCCCAGTTCCAGACGGCTGGGACATCATGGGTAACGCAAATGGTGGATTCTTACTTGCGCGAGTTGCTCACGCGATGTGTGTCGCGTCGCATCGCAACGACCCAGTCACTATCACCATGCATTACCTTGCACCGGCACCTGCGTCAGGTGACTACGTCACTGATGTCGAGGTAGTGAAAGCTGGCCGAACATTGTCAACGGTCACCGCATCACTTCGGCTCGGCGACACACACATTGCACGAGCAATTGGGTCATTCGGTGATGTCGATGCGCGCCGCGAACCGATTCACGTGACAATGTCACCGCCTGATATTCCGCCCATCGACAAGTGCGCACCGCGAGGTGAAAAGTCGGCGATGGTGCCGGCGTTGCAAAGCAGGCTCAACACCTATTTGCATCCAGATGACATTGGTTTTGCAACGGGCAACCCGCCAGGAGTTGCTCGCATGCGGGGTTGGCTCGAGTTCGCCGACGGAACGCCGATGTCAACGGTTGGTTTGCTGCTCGCTGCCGATGCATTTCCACCGACGTTGTTCAACTTGATGGGCATGCAAGGTTGGGTGCCCACAGTCGAATTGACAGTGCACGTGCGCGCACAGCCAGCACCCGGACCTGTGCAGTGTGTGTTCACCACTCATCTTGTGCAAGGTGGCATGTTGGAAGAAGACGGCCAGTTATGGGACTCAGCAGGAACCTGTGTCGCACTAAGCCGACAAATCGCGTTGGCACCGCGCATCAACTGACAGGCATCAATGAACCGGTGTCGATTGACCGGTGTCAGTTGATTGATCGACCGCGACGCACGCCAAGCGAATAAGCGAGCAGGGCAATTGCAACCGCACCACTTGCAGCTGTGCTTCGGCGCACAACCGTCTTTGTGCGCTGCGAGAACACGACCACCGGCCAACCGCGTTCGCGTGCAACGCGCGCCAGATTCGTGTCAGGGTTGACTGCCACCGGATGGCCCACAATTTCAAGCATCGGCAAGTCACTCGATGAATCGGAATATCCCCATGACTTTTCAAGGTCGATGCCTTCGCGTTTGGCGAGATCACTGATGGCAATTGCTTTGCCATCTCCGTAACAGAAGGGGCCAGCGAGTCGACCGGTGTATACACCGTCGACTACTTCACTGACTGTTCCGATGCCACCAGTCATGTCGAGCGCACGTGCAAGTGGCTCGACAAGTTCAATTGGTGATGCAGACACGATGTAGGTATCGCGTCCCGCAGCATGATGTTGGTCGATGAGGTTGCGCGCCTCAGGACGAATCATTCCAAGCAGTTCAGGAAGCACGGCTTCGTTGAGGGCCACCAAGTCGGATTGTTGGCGTCCGCCGACTGCTGAGAGCATCTGGTCGCGCACTGCATCGGTCATCTCGTCAGTTGATCCGGACAAACGGAATTGAACTGCTTTCGCAGCATCGCGCATGAAATCTTTCGTGGTGAGATAGCCGGCTTCGCGGGCGGCGCGAGCAAACACAAACGCTGATGCACCCGCAATGAGTGTGCGATCAAGGTCGAAGAATGCCGCGCGGCGAGTGGCTTCCATGGGTCAAGTCTTGCGCCTCTTGGGCCCTTTTGCACCTGGCACGGCGCTGCTCGTTGCCAAGTCATAGACGCGTTTGCGAGACACGTTCAGAACTGTTGACACCTCGTCGACGCTGTCGCGGGTGGACAGCCCGAAGCTGCGTCGTTCGCTGAGCGCCTTCACAATGTCGGCATCGCTGGCCTCAGCAGAGATGACAACTGTGCCTTCAAGCACCAGTACGAATTCGCCTCGTGGTTCGGTGGTGCGTGTGCGCTCGATTGCTTCGGCCAACGTCCCTCTCCACAGCTCCTCATGCAACTTGGTGAGCTCTCGACTGAGACACACACGACGGTTCGAGCCGCACGCCTCTGCAAGGTCTGTGAGCGTGCGCTCGATGCGATGGGGCGCTTCGTACAGCACGCACGTGCGTCGCTCGCGTGCAACCTCTGCAAGTCGCTCACGTCGTTCAGCTCCGTCACGCGGCAAAAATCCTTCGAAGACGAAGCGATTCGTGGGGAAACCACTCACGATGACTGCCGCTATGAGAGCAGCGGGTCCTGGCGCACTCCAGACAGGGAGTGATCGCTCGACCAACGCGCGCACCAAGCGTTCACCCGGATCGCTGATTGCTGGTGTTCCGGCATCGGAGATGAGTGCAACGACATGACCATTCGCAACCAAGTCAGCGACAGCATCGATTGCATCGTGTTCGGTGTGTTCGTTCACCACCATCAGCCGTTCGGGAGTCGCCGCAATTGCTGTAAGAAGCCGGCCACTTCGACGCGTGTCTTCGCAGCACACCACTTTTGCCGCACGAAGAACTTCGCGCGCTCGAATTGTCATGTCACCCATGTTCCCGATGGGTGTGGCGACAAGCCATAAACCAGGGCTCACTGCGGTGGCGGCATGCTGTTCGTGGAAATCGTTTTCGTCGTCAGTTGTTTCCATGGCGTACTTCCACGACGTCGCCAACATTCAGATTCCAGCGTTCGAAAGAACCAACCGAAGCCTCGATCACGCTCCGAGCATTCCACACTGGTGCGGCCACTCGCCACGGACGAAGTCGTTCAATGAACACCACTTGCCCCTCAACATCGAGATATGCGACTTCGATTGTCACTCGCATTCCAAGTGAGTGAACCCAGCGACACGGCTGCAACACGAGTGGCTCGAACTCATCTTGACCAATGAGTCCACGACGGCGTTGCGCCCGAGTGTTCGGACGTTGTGCGGCGGCGAGCACGCGACCCGCACTCACCAGCCACACCGGCTCAGACATTGAATCGGATCTCCAGAACGTCGCCGTCTTGCACTTCGTAGTCCTTGCCTTCAGCGCGGATTTTTCCGACTTCTTTGGCTTTGTTCCAACTGCCAATCTCCAGTAACTCATCCCAGTGAATCACTTCGGCGCGGATGAAACCACGCTGTAGGTCGCTGTGGATCTTTCCAGCACACTCCGGTGCTTTCGAACCAGCGCGGAATGTCCATGCGCGCGATTCTTTCTCGCCTGTTGTGAAGTATGTGCGAAGTCCGAGCAAGTGATACGCGCTACGCACCATCTTGTAGAGCGCACCTTCGCCAAGACCCAGGGCTTCCAACATGTCGGCGCGGTCTGCGTCGTCGAGCTGTGCCGCTTCTGCTTCGATCTGCACACTCATACCGAGCACTTCAACATCGTGCTCGTGTGCAGAACCGGGCGGTGCCAGTTCAGCGCGCACTCGCTCTTCAACGGCAGGTATCGATGCCAGGTCATTCTCTCCGACATTGACGACCGCGAGCACTCTGCGATTGGTGAGCAAGAAGTGGGGCGCCAACATCTCGCGATCATCAGCAGATAGCCCGGCGCGGTACAAGGGGAGTCCCTCGGCGAGTGCAGCATGCGCGCGCTCAAGTGCGCCGACTTCTTCGGCTGCAGATTTGTCGACGCGTGCTTGTTTCTGCACACGAGTAAGTCGAGCTTCGACTGTCTCCAAGTCAGCGAGTGCCAGTTCCAACTCGACAATGCGCAGGTGTTCGAGTGGATCGTCGGGGCCGGGTACGTCGGTGTCGACGAATGCGCGCAACACGAACACGATTGCGTCAACCTCGCGGATGTTCGCGAGGAATTTGTTGCCGAGACCTTCACCTTTGCTCGCACCTTCGACCAGTCCGCCAATGTCGACCACTTGCACCGCGGCGTGCACTGTCTTTTGAGACGCCGACATTGCAGCGAGCGCTTCGAGTCGACTGTCCGGAACCTTGGCGACGCCGATGTTTGGATCCTTGGTGGCGAAGGCGTACGGGGCGGCCAGGGCCCCACCCCCGGTCAAGGCGTTGTAGAGAGAGGACTTGCCCGCGTTGGGGAGGCCGACGAGGCCGAAGCGTTCCATGCGAAAAGTGACGCTACCTGTGGGCTTCCGAAGGGCGAATTGTTACTATGTCCGTAGTGCAAATTCCCCCCGCCCGGCACGGGGCAGAAACGGAGCGACGATGAGCACCTTCGATCTCGACCTCTCCAAGTACGACCTTGGCTGGAGCGACGACGTGGAATACGCATTCACGCCCAAGAAGGGTCTGAATGACGGCGTTGTCGAACAGATTTCGTGGTGGAAGGGCGAGCCGAAGTGGATGACCGACTTCCGTTTGCGCAGTCTTCGCATGTTCGACCGCAAGCCGATGGCACCGTGGTTCGCCGTCAACATGCCCGACATCGACTTCCAGGACATCTACTACTACCTCAAGCCAGCAACTGATCAAGTTGATGAATGGGACGACCTGCCCGAGCAGATGAAGGCAACGTACGAAAAACTCGGCATACCTGAAGCGGAACGCAAATATCTTGCCGGCGTCACGGCGCAGTACGAATCAGAAGTCGTGTTCCACCGCAACCGTGAAGACCTCGAGAAGCAGGGAATTCTGTTCTGCGACATGGACACTGCTCTGCGCGAGTATCCAGATCTCGTCAAGCAATACTTCGGCACTGTCATTCCGCCCGGTGACAACAAGTTCTCTGCGCTCAACACGTCAGTGTGGTCGGGCGGCTCATTTATTTATGTTCCACCGGGAGTGGAAGTAGAGATGCCGTTGCAGGCGTATTTCCGCATCAACAGCGAAAATGCCGGTCAGTTCGAACGCACACTCATCATCGCTGATGAAGGTTCGAAGGTGCATTACATCGAAGGTTGTTCGGCGCCGGTGTACACCAGCGACTCACTGCACAGCGCTGTCGTTGAAATTGTCGTGAAGCCGAGCGCTCGCGTCACCTACACCACTATTCAGAACTGGTCGCCAAACGTGTACAACTTGGTGACAAAGCGTGCTCGTGTCGAAGCTGAAGGCCACATGGAGTGGATCGACGGCAACATCGGATCAAAGCTCACCATGAAGTACCCGAGCGTGTACTTGGTTGGCCCGAAAGCAACTGGTGAAGTGTTGTCGGTGGCATACGCAGGTGCTGGCCAGCACCAAGATGCCGGCGCGAAGATGGTGCACGCAGCACCCGAGACCACCTCAAAGATCGTGTCAAAGTCCATCAGCAAAGACGGTGGAATCACCACGTATCGCGGACTTGTGCGAGTCGATGAAGGTGCATATGGCTGCAAGAGTCACGTGCAGTGCGACGCGCTCATTCTCGACGAAGGCAGCGAAAGTCGCACACTTCCGTACATGGAAGTGGGCGAGCGTGATGCTGAAAATGCTCACGAGGCACCAGGGGCGAAAATCGCCGACGAACAGCTCTTCTATCTCATGAGTCGCGGGCTGTCTCAGGAGCAGGCGATGAGCATGGTGGTCAACGGCTTCATCGAACCAGTGACGCGAACACTTCCCATGGAATACGCAGTGGAATGGAGTCGACTCATCGAGCTTCAGATGGAGGGCTCCGTCGGCTGAGCCGCGGATGCAACGACATGCCGATGCGCTCAGAGTGCAAGCATTATGAAAGTCGCACGTATCCGAACGGCGATGCCGTTCGAAAGTGCAATCTCGACTTGGCTCCCGATGCACCTTGGCGTTGTCCGGAACCGTGTGAGAAGTTCGAGCGCCGTCTCGCCGATGTCGCGTGGGTGCATGGAACAACCATTGCTCAACCAACGCCGGCAGAAGTGCCAGGGCTTGATGATGGAAGTGCAGCAGCGGTGCTCGACGCAGCCGAAGACATCGTGAATGCAATCGGAAGACAAGTGCTCGACGAATTCGAAAAACCGACGAAGCGTCGCTGGTGGCGACGCAAGAAATAGGTAGACACCAACATGACCCCCACCGCCGTACTCCCCAGCGCAGAAGAAGAAATCTGGCGCTACAGCCGCATCGGCGAGCTCGATCTCGCGAGTTATGCAGTTGGATCGTTGCGTACCGAAACAATCGGTGTCGACGCTTTGCAAGGTGATGATCGCTCGGGTCTTGTCATGGTCGACGATGCCGATGTCTTCGCACGCCTCAACCGCGAAAGTGCGTCGACCCCTGTCACGATCGTCATTCCACGTGGACAAGTGGTCGGTGACGTCGTTGAGATCGTGCATCATGTTGACCAGTCGGGCATCGTCGCGTATCCACGGTTGGTCATTGATGCTGGCGAGAACAGCGAAGTCACAGTCGTCGAGAAGTTCGTGTCTGCAGACGGCATCGCGTCCCTTGTGTGTCCGGTGGTGGAAGTACGTGCCGCGCAGGCAGCACGCGTCACCTATGTCGCTATCAACGCCCTCGGTCGCGATACGTGGAAGATCGCGCACCAACAATCGCTCGGTATGCGTGACTCCACCACACGACTTTTCACCATCGCACTCGGCGGGGACTATGCGCGTGTGCAGACCACCTCGACGCTCGCGGAACAAGGTGCCAATTCTCAGCAGGTGGCGCTGTACTTCGCCGATGGTTCGCAGATGCACGACTTCCGCACCACTCAAGTGCACGCTGCTCCGCGCACGCATTCCGACCTGTTGTTCAAGGGTGCTGTTCGCGACGATGCGCGCAGTGTGTACACGGGACTCATTCACATCAAGGAAAACGCCAAGGGGTCAGAGGCGTTCCAGACCAATCGCAACCTCACGCTGAGCGAAGGTGCATGGGCTGAAAGCGTGCCGAACCTGAACATCGAGACCAATGATGTGAAGTGCAGCCATGCCTCGACTGTCGGCCCGATCGATGAGGATCAGCGTTTCTATTTGGAAAGCCGTGGTATTCAGCCCTCGATTGCCGAACGGCTCGTGGTGCTCGGCTTTTTCAATGAAGTCATCGATCGTTTGCCTTCCGCCGCTGGCGTGTCTGACTTGCGCGATGCCGTGTCGCGCAAGCTTCTCGGAAACGGAGCCAGGTGATGGCTGCGGTGACTGTGTGTGAATTGTCCGACATCGCTCCTGGTGGATCGAAGCGAGTGATGGTCGACTCGACACCTGTCGTCATCGTGCGTATCGACGACACGGTGTACGCGCTGCACGACAAGTGCAGTCATGCTGATGTGGCGTTGTCGGATGGGGAAGTCGATTGCAACCTGAAGACAATCGAGTGCATTCGCCACGGAAGCCGATTCGAGTTAGAGACAGGTCGACCAGACACGTTGCCGGCCACGCAACCAGTGCGGGTATACACCGCAACGGTCATCGACGGGCACGTCGTCATTCATGATTCAGAGAATCCAACAAAGGAAGCACGATGAGCACACTTGACATTCGTGGTCTGCACGCAGAAGTCGCAGGTAAGGAAATTCTTCGAGGTGTTGATCTCACCGTGTCATCCGGAGAGGTGCATGCGGTCATGGGGCCAAATGGTGCGGGAAAGTCCACGCTGTCGGCTGTCATCATGGGCAAACCCGGATACAAGGTGACAGCTGGGTCGGTCACTCTCGACGGCCGTGACGTGTTGGCTTTGTCTACGTGGGAGCGTGCAGTGGCTGGCCTTCACCTTGTCATGCAGTATCCGACAGAGGTGCCCGGTGTGCAGGTGGCCGACGTGTTGTCCGAGGCACTTGCAAGTCGTGGTCGTGACACGAGTGACACGAGTGACATGGGTGCTCTCATTGCCCGAGAAGCCGCTCGCATCAACTTCGATGAAGACCTTGTCCGGCGTGCAGTGAATGTCGATTTGTCGGGTGGCGAAAAAAAGCGAAATGAAACGATGCAGCTCGCAGTGTTGAAGCCGAAGATTGCGATTCTCGACGAGCTCGACTCTGGTCTCGACATTGATGCGCTTCGCGATTGTGCTCGTCGAGTGGAAGATGCGACCAATGAAGATGGCCTCGGAGCACTAGTCATCACGCACTATGTACGGCTGCTTGAAGAACTGAAGCCAGACCATGTGCACATCCTTGCCAAGGGTCGCATCGTGAAGTCTGGTGGGCCTGAGTTGGCAGACGTCCTCGAGCGCGACGGTTATGCGGCCTTTGCGCCTGTCGAGGCATGAACATTCCTGATAAGTGGGAACTCCGCAGTGATGCGCTGTTTCGGTCCTTCACATTCAAGAACTTCACCGAAGCTTTTGACTTCATGAAAAAAGTTGCGGTGTTAGCTGATGAAGCGGATCACCACCCCGATTGGAGCAACAGTTGGAACGTGGTCAATATTTCGCTGACCACACACTCCGCACATTCAACTGTGACTGATCGCGACATCTCCCTCGCGGTCGCAATCAATTCACTCGTCGAGTTGCCCAGTTAGCCATTTCTGCGTCTCGGTGGCCGATAACAAGGCTGAAATGAAAATGACGGTCACGGAAGTCGGTTCATGGTCGCTTGGAGATACGTCGAGACGTCCGCTCGCGTAATGGAGCAACCATGACCCTCCATCCGTGCGGGCCACGAGACCCTTTGCTCGTACGACGCCGCTCGGGCAAACCTTGAACAACTCAGTCAGATCGTCGAGGGACTGTGGTGGCATGGCGATATCGATGGCGGTATGGGGGTCTTCGTGATCTTCGCCAACCACCGGTATCTCACCGCGTAAGGAATTGACGATGTCGTTTGCTCGACTCGCTTGTTCGGGTGACGCAAGGTCGGTCTTCGTGATGATGATGGCATCAGCGCGCTGTATCTGGCGCTTGACAATGGACGACACGTATTTGTCAGACGAGAGTCGACCGATATCGGTGGCATCGACCAACACCACGGTTCCTTCATCGTGCAGTCCAGGCAGGCTGCATAGCGGGCGCATTCGATCGGGAAGTGCCACGCCCGATGCTTCGATGACGACGAGGTCAAACGGTGGGCTTGTGGCAGCTACTTGATGTAGAGCAGTTGCAAGGTCATCACCCACCTCGCAACACGCACAGCCATTCGCGAGACTCCACGTGGAACCGTTGGTGTTCGCTATCAGTGAAGCGTCGATGGATAGGGATCCGAAATCGTTGACCATGACTGCTATACGCAGATCGCTGTTGTTTGCGAGCAGAGCATTCACGTACGTGGTCTTTCCGGCACCCAAGTAACCACCGACAATCATCGTCGGGGTCGAATGTGGGGTGCTGGGGTTCATGCTCTCCGACCATACCGATGGCGACCACGTGCTATCGCTCGGCATGGCCAGAGAGCATCAGGGGGATCAGTTGAATCGCATAGCGCGCAAGCGGTCGATGCGGTCCTGAGTGTTTGGGTGGGTCGAAAACAAACGAGCGACATTGGGTCCTGACCCGCGCGCGTGCATCTCTGCAAGTGGGTTGTGGATGTACGCCTGGGCCTGCGCAGGAGCCACCACCATGGGGTGACGTTGTGCCAACACTTCAATGCGTTCCAGAGCGCGTGCAAGCGGTTCGCCGTTGCGCAACAACTCCGCTGCGCCTCGGTCTGCTTCGAACTCGCGTGAACGGCTGACCGCCATCTGAATGAGACTTGCAGCAAGTGGTGCAAGCATCGATACCAGAATCACCGCGAACGGATTTGGTCGATCTTCGTCGTCGCTCGAGCCAGCAAACATGGTGGCAAACATCGCCATTTGCGCAATCGACGAGATTGCGGTTGCTATGGCTGCCGCAACAGACCCAATGAGGATGTCGCGATTCTTGACGTGCATCAATTCGTGCGCCATGACACCCTCAATTTCGTCACGTGACAGTGACTGCAGAAGTCCCGTCGTTGCGCACACCACTGCCTTTTGCGGGCCGCGGCCAGTGGCAAATGCGTTCGGCTGGTCAGAAGGGGAGATTGCAACTGTCGGCATCGGAAGTTCTGCTCGAAGTGCCAAATCACGCACCATTCCGTAGAACTCAGGGTGATCAGACTCGGTGATTACCTGTGCATTTGCGGCACGAAGTGCCAATTTGTCGCTGAACCAATACGAGCTGCCGACCATGACGAGAGCGAGCACGAGACCGATCATCACGGCTCCCGAACTGCCACCGCCGAGTAGTCCAGCGAGTGCGACGATGAGCCCGCCGAGAGCGGCGAGCAACACCGTTGTCTTC
>JBJTGC010000244.1:0-2399 GCA_046093725.1 Actinomycetota bacterium | reverse complement strand
GGTTCTCGCAGCGCTGTTGCACGACATTGGGCACTTGCTCGAGATTGAGCAACGCCAGTCCGGAATTCCGGTGCGTGACGAAGACATGCGCCATCAAGACAAAGGGGCCGACGCACTGGCTTCGCTGTTCGGGCCAAAGGTGACAGCACCCGTGCGTATGCATGTGGAGGCGAAGCGTTATCTGTGTGCAGTTGACGAGGATTACGAAGGTGGATTGAGTTCGGCCTCTGTTGCGAGCTTGGCGTTACAAGGTGGTCCGATGACCATTGAGGAGTCTGCGAGTTTTCGCACGCAGCCTGGTTGGGAAGATGCCGTTCGTCTGCGCCGTTGGGATGACGAGGGCAAAGATGACGGCCAACCCTCAGCCACGGTGGCTGACTTGCGTCGACTGCTTGAAGCCGGAGTGCGTTAGGAAAAACGCTGAATAGAGGCGTGGTGAGTCATCGCAGAACCTGCAGGCCCGAGGGTCATCTGCGCTCTGAGGTGACGCTTGTGAAAGATGTGCAGTAACTGCAGGTCGAATTCACCAGTTGATGCGTTGGCAAGTACGAATTTTTCGAGCTCCACTTCGCCTTCCAACCAACTCTCTGGTCGGTGGCCCAATAGCGGGGTGAGATCATCAAGATCCTGTTCCGACAGCTCATTGCCTATTTCATCTAGTCGCTTGGCATGCCGCGCCATACGGAACATGGTTCGAAGTTGATATCGAGTGAATTCATCGTCAACTGTAATTGACCCGAGTTGGCGCACAAGATGGTTGAGAACCACTTCGCCACGACTGTCGTGTGGGTTTGGCGCATCAACAGTGGGCAATTCGACTTGCAAGATGTCCGCAAGCGCTTCAGTGGCAAAAAGATTCGTCTCATAACACCATTGCAAGTTGGTCATGAGGTCACTCTCGGGTGCTGGTGTGCGTGTGGCAGGTCCGACTGACAGCTCATTGGACAGACAGAAGAAGAAATGGTGTCGCATGAGAGCATCAAGATCGACCTCTGTGCCACTCAGTTGTTCGTAGCGTGCGTAGAGCCGTGCAAAGTCGCCGTAGCCAATCACAGTGTCACGCTGTCGCCATGCAGCAAGGTCCATCATCGGATCTCCGATGTGACCAATCTCGACGTCGAGAATTGCGGTGAGATGCGATCCATCGTGGTGGAACTGGCCAGAGTCCCACACAATGACCGACTCACGTCCGAGCGACTTTGGCGGATTCCGCTTCAGCCAAGCCAATGCGAACTCGATGAAAGGGTTCGGCACCTTCTTCATTGCTCGCCAATTCCGTTCGTACTGCCGCATACCGAGCAGACCAGACTCGGCGGGCGACGATGCGCGCATGATTCCTCTCGCAGCAAAGGAATCAACAGGTAGTGAGTGCAAAGTAGCAAGTGCTTGCAAGTATTCGTCAACGATTACGTCACGAGCCTCATCGGTGCACTTGCGAAAGTCGTTTTCACCTAGTGCAAAGTCCATGACATATGCACGGAGGTCGCAGGACGCATCTTCAATCCAGCCATGAACTTGTGGAACGGGCAGACCGTGACGGTGCATCTCATCTTGCAGGGCCATCTCATGAGCAAGAGGGAAGATGAGAGTCATGTCCACGCGGTCGCCGCGCACACAGAGCTTCTTGGGGCCTTGCTGTGTGTCGACATCCACCCACCACACCGGGCGCCAGCGTGGCTGCCGTGTGAGTGAGGTGACAGAGCCCGCAAGACGTTCCTCCACCCATGCGGTGATGACGTCGGCTGCGCTACTCATGAGCGACCGAGCAGTGGCAGAACGAGATTTGCAAAGCGAGTGCATTCATCTTTGTGCGGGTAGCCCGACAAGATGAACATGTCGATGCCCATGTCGCGGTAGCGATTGATCTTGGTCGCTACTTGCTGTGGGTCGCCAACTATGGCCGCCCCGCAACCACTGCGCGCACGACCGATTCCGGTCCACAAGTTCGCCTCCACGAAGCCATCGTCTGACGAGCTCTCGCGAAGTTCGGCCTGCCGGCGCACACCGGTGCTGTTCGAGTCAAGCGATCGTGCACGAATGCGAGCGCCTTCCTCAGCATCCACTGCCGCAATGAGGTGGTGTGCTGCTTCGTGGGCATCTGATTCGGTTTCACGAACGACAATGTGACACCGATAGCCGAACCGGATATGGCGTCCGAGTCGCTCAGCTCGTTGACTCACGTCGCTCATCGTCTTTGCGATTTCATCCTCAGTGTCTGGCCACATGAGGTAGACATCAGCACCACCAGCAGCGACATCACGTGCTTCATCGCTGAGACCACCGAAGTAGAACTGCACATCTGTGGGGCTTTCCACGCAGATTCGGGGTGCATCAAGGGTGATGTCGTAGAACTCGCCGTGAAAGTCAATCGGTAAACCTTTCATCAGTTGACGCACGAT
>JBJTGC010000243.1:0-3637 GCA_046093725.1 Actinomycetota bacterium | reverse complement strand
CTACATCAATACGCCGACGTATGCAGAGGACGCTGACATTGTGTCGGGGAACGACTACACCTTCTATGGTGTCAAGCAGGGCGGTGGAGCAGCATTCACTGTTCGGGTAACCGTTTCTGATGGCCAAGCACAAACAGTGCTGACGAAGTCCATCAGTGATTCCAACAATTTCATGGGCGGCGGAACCTGCACTGCGGCATAAGCCCCTAAGACCCATAGAAATAGAAGGGTCTTAGGGGCTTCTTTACCGATTCCTTACCGACCGAGCCATACCGTCATACGCATGAAGACGGCTCTGCGCACCTCGGGATCGACCCCACGGGTCGATAGTGCTGTCCGGCGGCCTCGCCCTCTCACCCGGCCAACCCAGTTGCCCTTCGTGGGTTCAGACGTGGTCGCCTTCCTGGCCTTCTTTGTTCTCGTGGTGACGGCCGTTTGGGCGACTCGCGGCGGGTGGCAGAACTTCACCGACGGTTGGTCGGGGCTCTGGCGTGGTGCGGCGTCGCTTACGGGTATCTGGACATCACTTGCCGGAATGACGGGGCTTCTCCTTGCAGCTCGCTTCACTTGGATGGAACGCGCGGCTGGACTTGATCGCCTACTTGTGTGGCACCGCATCGTGGGCGACACCATGGGTCTACTTCTTGGCGTTCATATCTTCACTTCGATAGTCGCCGACATGCCACTTCGTGGTGGCTTCGTCAACACCATTATTGATCTCACTGGGCGCGAACCGTACATGGCGTTGACAACGGTTGGTGCAGGTTTGGTTGCAATTGTCATCGTGAGCTCGCTACGCGCGTTTCGCGAGAAGTTGAGTTTCGAGACCTGGTACTTCGTGCATCTCACCGCATACATCGGGTTGGCGATGAGTTTCAGTCACCAGATCACACTGGGGTCACTGTTGTCTACTGACCGCACAGTGCGTGCGTTCTGGGTGTTGTTGTCCATCTACGCATTTGCAGTAGCGCTCTTTGGTCGTTGGATCGGCGTCATCTCAGCAGCACGTCATCCGCTGCGAGTCACAAGTATCAACCGCATTAATTCAGACACAGTTGCAGTAGTTCTCGGAGGTCGCAACATCAATCGCTTCACCGGCGATGCGGGCCAGTTCATCATGATGCGCTCGCTCATCCCGGGTCAGTGGTGGAAGGTAAACCCCTACTCCTTGTCTGCAGCTCCGTCGACTGATGGCATGCGAGTGACCATCAAAGACCGTGGTGATGCGAGCGCGGCAACGGCCCGACTGCGTGTTGGTGATCGGGTGTCTGTCGAAGGTCCTTACGGAACGACGACGCCTGACATCTTCGAAGGTCGTCGTCCGCTGCTCATTGCCGGGGGTGTTGGTATCACGCCCGTTCGCGCACTACTCGAGCGCCTCGACAGAAATTCTCAACCGCTCGTGTTGCTGCGCGGTCGCACAGAGGCAGAAATTCCACATCTGGAAGAAATCGCACAATTGACCAAAGAGCGCGGTGGGGAAGTGCTCACGCTTCTTGGTCGAACGACCGCCTTGAAGGTGAACGACCCGTTCTCGCCGCAGATCTTGCGCGGAATCGTGCCTTTTCTCGATGACTGTGTGGCCTTTGTGTGCGGTCCGACGTCACTCACGTTTGCTGCGCGTAAAGGCCTCAAAGAAGCAGGCGTCCCCTCGTCCCGTATTCATCTCGAACTCCCTTGGTGGTGAACCATGTCCCGTCATGAACCCTCACTTGCTCGTCGCATAGCTCCAGCCGTCGCACTGACCGGTGCCGGCTTTGCATTGGTGCAGGCACTCGACCATGTCGCACCGATTGGTGCTGGTGCGTCAACCGCTCTTGGTGAGCAGAAGCAAGTAACCACCGCAGACTCGATGCCTACACCTGTTGACACCTCAGTGTCGGGTCAGGCAGTTGCAACCACTGTTCCACCGACCCCCGTCACTGGTGCGTCACCAGTTGCCCCGAATACGCCACGTGCAACCAACTCCCCGCAGGCGACAACGGCGCAGCAGCAGCAGACGCAAGAGACTATTCCGGCACAAAGTGCCGCACCACAGGCGACGGCGGCGCCCGCACCGACTGCAGCACCGGCAACAACTTCGGCCCCCGCGCCAGCTGCCACTAACGATTGTGGAGCGATTGTGAAGACAGGTTCGACGCAGTCAATTGAATGGCGTCGTTTTTACGGAACGATTGCTGTCACCGCCAAGTTCACAAGTGGCAAGGTTCTCTGTGATGCATCGGCTGATTGGCAAGCAAACGATGGGAACTCGCAGAGCATCAACTCGTATGCAGTTCCATACTTGAACCAACAGGCCGTTAGTAGCAAGAGCGCGAACATTCAAGGTGTGTCTGGTGCAACTGCAGTGAGCGTTGCGTACTCGCGTTCGCTTCAGTCTGCAATTGATGCGCTCTAGTCACATGACGCAAGCACGCCACCGTGCATCGTTCCCAGTGATGGGAACGACTGCGAGTGTACATGTGAACGACAACATCTCAGATGGTGCGTTTGCCGATGTGGTGGTTGAGTTGCAGAACGAACTTGAACGACTTGAGCAAATGTTCAGCGTGTACCGGTCTGACAGTGCAGTCAGCCGTATCAATTCAGGTGATCTCAATCTGCTTGATGCACCACGCGAAGTCCTCGACGTGTTGGATGCGTGTACGTGGGTTGAACAAGTGTCTGATGGCGCATTCAGTATTCGGCCGCCACATTCGCCGGAGTCCATCAACCTCAGTGGGTTCGTGAAAGGTTGGGCTGCCGAGAGGGCATCACGGCTCTGCGGAGAGCGGGGACTCCGCCATTGGTACATAGGGGTAGGTGGCGACTTCGTGCTGCGCGGCGGCCTCGATGAGTCGACGCCATGGACCATTGGTGTGACGGACCCTCGCGACCCAGACATGTTGGTTGGCACGGCAGCGGTGGTTGATGGTGCAGTGGCCACCTCCGGAACCGCCGAGCGTGGAGCTCACATCTGGCACCCCATTAAAGGAGAAGTTGACGCAGAGTTCTTGTCAGTGACCGTGACAGGCCCATCGCTCACGTGGGCCGATGCGTTCGCCACCACAATCTTCGTGATGGGAGCTCAGGGGCTGCAGTGGCTACGGCAGTTCGAGGGCTATGACGCCCTTGTCGTGCCAATTAGTAGTTGATGTTTGGCTACGAGCCAGGGACGAAGTACACCTCGACGCGTCGGTTCACGTACTGAGTTGTCTCAGTTAACTTCCGAGCAATTGGTTGACGTGCGGCGATACCGATCGCTCGAATCTTCGAACCGTCAACCTTCTTGCCGATGAGGAACTTACGGAGCTCCTTCGCACGGGTGATGCTGAGTGAGCTGTTTTCTTCACCGTTTCCGGTGAACATCGCCGTGTGACCCACGAGGAACACTTCCTGTGCTCGCGAAGCGGGATCAACAAGCGATGTCGGAGTTATCTTCGGTGTGACTGCCCACTTGTCATATGCGACCGGGTTACGCTTACGTAGCGTAAGACCAACTTGCACCCCATCGGTCGCAATGGTGGTCTTCAGTACCTTCTGAACGGCACCTGTTGAGTTCAACATTTGCACGGTGCAGGGGCCGGCGACGAGTGCAAGGACCCGCCCACCGACGGTGAGGCAAGTGCGCTGGCTCAGTGATCGCAAAGTCGCGGTC
>JBJTGC010000242.1:0-4046 GCA_046093725.1 Actinomycetota bacterium | reverse complement strand
GTATTTACCGACAAAAGCCATACGCATCACAGCTTCGGCAGGAATTTTTCGAAGAAGTCCGATGGCTTCGATGGCAACGACCTGCCCCACGGACACATGCGGGTCAAAGAACTGAGCGTCAGATGCGGCGATGACGATGTCAGAGTCAGCCACCCAGTGAAAACCACCACCGGCACAAATACCGTTCACGGCGGCGATCACCGGCTTCCACACCCTCTGATGCCAAGCCGTGAAATGCAAGTCGAACGATTGCACTGAATCGCGGTACCTCTCCATTCCTTGACCATCTGTGGCAAGTTCGTTGACATCCACACCGGTCTGAAAGGCCCGACCATTTCCAGTGTGCACAATGACCTTTACCTCTGGATCATTGTCCAATTCCAGCCATGCGTCAGCGAATTCATCACGCATACGAGCATTCATCGCATTGAGTGCCTCGGGGCGATTGTTGATGAGCCAACCCACTGGGCCGTGACGCTCTATCAACAGGTGTTCGTAACTCATGATCGTGGGGTGTCCTTCCAAGGTAGTTCGGACCACGGATCTGGCTCGCGAGGCAATCCGAGCACTCGCTCTCCAAGAATGTTCTTATTCACTTCAGTAGTGCCACCTTCGATGGTATTTGCACGTGACCTCAACATCCCTTTGGTCTCAAGTGGCATGTTCTCTGAGTATTCATCTCCGTGCGTCCAGGCCTGAGAATCTGGACCAAGCATTTCATGTGCGACCATCTGAATTCTTTGATTGAGAGAACCTTGGTGCACTTTTCCAATCGAAGCAGCAGCACCAGCAGTCCAACCTTGCGCGATGGCTGAGCGAACCCTCATATTTGTCCACTCCCTGAGACGTTCCTCCGAATACACCTGCATCAGGTCATCCCGATCGACTTCGGATGTGACTGAATGTGATTGCCTCAGTCGATCAAGAAGTTGAGATGCACTCGCACCGCCGATTCTGTCCACTCCACCCGAACCTGCACCAGACACCATTTGCCGCTCACCTGAGAGTGTCGAGCCTGCAACACGCCAACCATCATGTATTGCACCAAGTCGCATCGAGTCTGGCACCCGTACATCGGACAAGAACACTTCATTGAAATCAACTGCTCCGCCAATATGCCGAAGTGGACGCACCTCTACACCCACGGCCCGCAGATCAATCATGAAATATGTCAGCCCATTTCTCTTTTTCGCTTCAGGATCCGTCCGAGCCAAACACACTGCATAATCGCTGAAGTGAGCCCACGTGGTCCACACCTTCTGTCCGTCGATAATCCATTCGTCACCATCCCGAACGGCACGACACGCAAGCGATGCAAGATCAGAACCGGCACCTGGCTCAGAAAGCAACTGACACCATTTCTCTTCATTGCGAACAATTGGAGGTAAATAGCGCAGACGTTGCTCTTCAGTACCGTGGGCAAAGAGCGCTGGAGCAGCCGAATTGAGGCCAAGCGGATTGAGGCGACCAAGGTTGAGCGGAGCGAGGAGCGCCTCAACAAGTCGAGCTTGTTCTCGCTTCAATTCGAGCCCGAGATACCTCCGTGGCCACGTAGAAACGGCGAGCCCACTCGACGCAAAGACTGGGTACCACGATTCATACTCCGAACGAGGTCGAACCGCCCGAAGTGCACTAATTCCTTCTCGCGATGCCTCTATCCACGCGCGTGGAACCTGCTCTTCAACCCACTGAGTGACGGCAATCTCCACATCCGCCAGGGATGAACTGCCATCAATCTGCAGCAGGTGACTTTCGACGGATGTCATGTGCGCCATTCCGGATTACGACCCTCCGCGTATGCAGACGGTCCCTCAGTCTGATCCGGATGCCCCCACACAGAAACCAATTCAGCGGAACCCTTCCGGCACGCGTCAGTCAGTCCGTCCTCGAATGCGCCCCACAGTGCTCGTTTGGAAGCCGCCAAAGCTGCCGGTGAATTGCGTGCGATTGTTTCAGCCAAAACTTGGCACTCATCATGCAGTGACCCAACGCTCACCGAAATTTGGGAGCAGAGTCCGAGGCGATAGGAAGTCTGCGCGTTGATTCGCTCACCCCGACCTACTAGCGCCATGCGAGACACCGCCTCCATCGGAACCTTTCTCGCCAATGTGATTGTTTCAAATGCGGATACCTGACCGACGCTTACATGTGGGTCGAGTAGCTGCGCATCAGGTGACATCACAACAATGTCTGCATCTGCCACGAAATGAAGCCCTCCACCAGCACACAGGCCGTTGACAGCGACAATCACCGGCTTCCATACACCTACGTGCCAAGCGGTCAACTTCAGAGTCGCATCCCTGGTCCTCCGACTTTGCTCTTTGAGTGCCTCGCGATTCTTGCTCAACTCTTTGACGTCTAGCCCGGTGTTGAATACAGGCCCAATCGCCCCATTCACGATGACTCTGACAGCGGGATCACTGTCCAGCACTTTCCAAGCTTCTTCAAGTTCAGCCAACCTGCCTGCATCCATTGCATTCATATTCTCGGGGCGATTGAAGTTCAGCCAACCGACGGGTCCTTCACGCCGCACATCAAGTGTCTTGAATGCGAAGCTCACTGCCGAATCTTATACGCGGCTGTGCATCGGCCTACAGATGAACTCATGCGCGATGAGGTTGCACTGCGTCGACGGGCACACGACCGAGGCGACCCGCTTGGAAGTCTTCGAAGGCCTCCTGAATTTCATCCATTGAGTTCATCACGAATGGTCCGTACTGCACGACGGGCTCATTGAGCGGAACACCTCCGATAAGGAACACTTCGAACATCGATGTACGCGAGTCTTGCGTGGGGCTCGCTGAAATGCGGACGAAGTCACCGTCGACAAAGACCGCAGTTTGTCCGGTGGTGATTGCGACATCACCAGACACCGTCCCCTGCCCAGCAAGCACGTGTGCGAGAGCATTGAATTCACGTGGCCATGGGATGTCAATTGATGCTCCCGCGCTCACCGACACGTGCGTGATTGCCAGCGGTGTGTGCGAGATGCCAGGACCGGCGTGACCAGCCAGAGAACCAGCAAGCACTCTCACCACGGCTCCGCCGTCATGCGACGAGATGTGTGCAACATCCTGATCTTGCAGATCTTGGTATTGCGGGGCGATGCGCTTTTTTGCTCGCGGCAAATTGATCCACAACTGAAGCCCGTGAAACAGACCGCCAGCTTCAACCAAGGCGGGCGGCGGCGTCTCAATGTGCAAGATGCCGTCACCGGCAGTCATGTATTGAGTTCCACCGTCACGAATAATGCCACCACCACCGTGAGAGTCCTGATGAATAAACTCACCCTTCAACAAGTATGTGAAGGTCTCCATGCCGCGGTGCGGATGCCACGGAGTTCCCTTGGGCTCGCCTGCTGCATAGTCCACCTCGCCCATCTGGTCGAGAATCACGAACGGATCAACGTCGGTTCTACTCAACCCTGCAAACGCGCGACGAACAGGGAAACCTTCGCCCTCAAGACCTGATGGAGCCGTGACCAACTTGCTCACTCGACGAACTCGCCCAGTCAACATTGGACCGAAGGTGGGTGCTACGAAGTCGGTGCGCTTGTCACCGGATGCGGAATGTTCAGTCACGATGTCACTCACTATTGATGGTGTCGAAGGGGGGACTTGAACCCCCATGCCCTAACGGGCGCCAGCCCCTCAAGCTGGTGCGTCTGCCAATTTCGCCACTTCGACAAGGAAGGTGAAGGCTATCTGTGGCGGCTCAAGCAGCCAACAGGAAACCGAGCGCCACAACTGTGAAGAGCCACACCGTCGCAAACACCGTTGTGATGCGATTGAGGTTCTTTTCAGCCGCCGCTGAACCAAGTGCAGCACCGCCGGCCCCACCGAACATGTCGGAAAGACCACCACCCTGTCCGCTGTGCAAAAGCACACCGACGATGAGGGCGAACATGGACACCACGTTCACGACCAATGTGAGAGCTGTGATCACTGAGCGCACAGGGGGTGAGCCTAACTGGACTAACGCCCAGCGCCACCGAGCGTGACCGGGACCTCATTCGGAAAATGGCACGCCACCTGATGCGTTCCCCC
>JBJTGC010000241.1:0-2981 GCA_046093725.1 Actinomycetota bacterium | reverse complement strand
TTGTCAGCCGCATCAGCGATTGATTCGCGGCCAGTCGACTTGAGATACATCGCCATGTTGTGGTCATACGGGAACACGGAACATGTGGCCCCAATTTCGGCGCCCATGTTGCAGATGGTTGCTTTGCCTGTTGCCGAAATGGAGTCAGCTCCGGGTCCGAAGTATTCAACGATTGCTCCGGTGCCACCTTCGACGGTGAGTTGACGAGCAACTTCCAAGATGACATCTTTCGGGCTGGCCCAACCTGAAAGTTCTCCGGTGAGCTTCACGCCGATGACTTTTGGCCAACGAACGTTGAACGGAAAGCCGGTCATCACGTCGACTGCATCTGCTCCGCCGACGCCAATTGCGACCATGCCGAGTCCACCGGCATTCGGCGTGTGACTGTCGGTGCCAATCATCATTCCACCAGGAAATGCGTAGTTCTCGAGCACCACTTGGTGGATGATTCCGGAGCCAGGACCCCAGAATCCGATGCCGTACTTCGCACTAACAGAGCGCAAGAAGTCGTACACCTCGCGGTTGTCGTCGTTGGCAATCTTCAGGTCTTTGACCGCACCGACCTTTGCGAGGATCAGGTGGTCGCAGTGCACGGTGGATGGCACTGCTGTTTGAGGAAGGCCTGCGGTCATGAACTGCAATAAAGCCATCTGGGCAGTTGCGTCTTGCATTGCAACTCGATCTGGGTGGAAGTCGGCGTAGCTGCGGCCTCTTTCCATTTCCTGGTTTGCAGGGTCAGCCAAGTGATTGATGAGAATCTTTTCGGCAAGTGTGAGTGGCCGGCCCAGTCGCTTGCGACCTAATGCTGTGCGCTCAGGAAGGGTGGCGTACACCTTGTCGACGAGTTCTTGCGGGGTACCTGCGCTGACTGCCATGACGGCTCCTCTTCATATGGGGATGTTGACTTGTGTCGATTGCTTGTGTATACAACTCTAATACAAGTGCGCACTATCCGCTATCACCGCATCGCCGACGAGCTTCGCTCACGAGTGCAATCAGGGGCCTATGCCTCAGGTCGCCTCCTACCCAGCGAAGCCGAGCTGTCATCAGAGTTTTCTGTCAGTCGCGTGACGGTGCGCAAGGCGCTTGAGATGTTGCGTGACGAAGGACTCGTCGATTCACGTCAGGGTTTCGGTTGGTTCGCCGCTGGTGACCCCGTGCGTCAGCCGCTCGGCAGACTCGCGACGATCGAAGATCAGATGCGGGCAAGTGGAATGACGCCTGAGCGACATGTGCTCGAGTTTGCGTTCGAGAAAGCGCCGCGTGATGTGGCGCGCGCACTCGGCACGCAGAACGTGCTTCGAGTACTCCGTATCAACTTGGCCGACAACGAACCATTCGCACTTGTCACCGTGTGGTGTTCGGTCGAGCGCGGGCAGCATTTGTCACGTGCCGATGTCGAGCGAACACCGTTCTACGAATTGCTCGATGTTCCGCTTCAAGGCGCAACCCAAACCATCGCTGCCGACGCAGCGACCAAGACAGAAGCACTTCATCTGAACGTTCCCGAAGGTGCCCCAGTGTTGCGCTGCCGACGAGTCACCACCGGCGCAGACGGCAAGACAGTGTTGGTGTCTCACCACGTGTTTCCTGGGCACCGCACCGAGTTCGTTGTCGACCTGCCATCGGCGGAGCCTTCGATAGCGCCGAGTGGTCTACGACTCGTCGAATAACTCAATCACGCCGCAATCGCGATCAGTTATTTCAGAAATTGCGCGCGCCATGCCTCGTTGTCGCGGGCGAGACCATCACGAATGGCTGCGAGCACAGGTCCACGCAAGCGGCGCTTGCTGTGTGCGTGGGCAGCACGATCGAGGGCCGCGAAGGACGTGGCAAGAGTTGTCGCGGTGGTCATCAACTCGGATTGGTCGACGACTGCGTCTAGCAGACCGTTTTCGACCGCATTGTGAGGTGTGAAGACTTCGGCGAGCAGAACAGACCTGGTCAACGCAGTTGGCGTGACTCGCTGACGAAGAATCTCGATGGTCGACAGTGGCATGGCCATGCCGATCGCCACTTCATTGGCGGTGTATCTGTGAGATCCGTGAATGCCAATGCGGTAGTCGCATGATTGCAGGAGAAAAACACCCATTGCGATTGCATGTCCACCGCTGGCTGCAATAACTGGCCGTGGAAAATCAAGAAGCCGAATCGCCAGTTCGATTCCACCGTTCAGCATGTCGACGGTGTCTTTGCCTCCTGCTGCAATCGTCTTCAAATCAAAGCCAGCAGAAAAGAAGCCCGCACGACCAGTGAGAATGATGGGGACGTCGTCAGCCTCAGCCTGGTCGAGAGCGCCAGATATAGCCGCCTGCATTGCAAGCGATATTGCGTTTGCTTTTCCATCGTCCATCGTGATGACGCCGATGTCATCGCGACGTTCGTATGTGGCAAGTGTCGACGTCATGTCGCCGGTCACCACTTGTCCCAGTGAAGAACGCTTTCCAATGGCTCGCGCTTCGCCGGTTTGAAATCGGTTCCAACCGTGTAGGCGATGGGGAAGAGCCCACCTTGTGACACAGCGTCGAAGGGAATTCCCAGCAAGTCCGCCGCCTCTTTTTCGCCGTCGTTCATGAGGTGGATGGTGGTCCAGGCAGATCCCATACCGCGTTCGCGCAAGGCAAGCATGAAGCTCCACACTGCGGGAAGCAGTGAACCCCATGCCGATGCGGTCATGAATGATGGAAGGTTGTCGAGACGTCCCTCGATGGCGGGAATGAGGAGCAACGGCGCGCGATGGAAATTGTCGGCAAGATAGAACGCTGAGTCACGTACGGCTCCTTGGCGCTCTGCTCGCGTGTCTCCAGTGGGGTAGTCACGACCTGGAAAGTTGGCGTAGATCTCAAAATTGCGCCGGTAGATCTCTTGCAAGCGTTTTTTCTTTGCTGCGTCTTCGACGACAATCCAGTGCCAGCCTTGGCTGTTTGACCCGGTCGGGGCCTGCATGGCCAACTCGAGACATTCTTCGACCACTTTTCGCT
>JBJTGC010000240.1:0-6327 GCA_046093725.1 Actinomycetota bacterium | reverse complement strand
GGTAAACGGAATAGTCAGATACGCAAAGTCCGTCGAGCGAAAAGTCTTTCCTTGCCATGTTGTGGCACGCGGGCATGACGTCAGCGGAACGAACGTGGCTGCGAGTGGCGCGGTTCCGGGAATACGAGTGGCATCTGCATTCAGCTCGTAAATGAGGGCATACAGCTCCATTGGTGTGGTGCCGCTCGGAACAAGACATGTTGCACTCATGCGGAATTCAGTTAGCGCACCTGAAACTGCTGGGTAAATGACTTGTCCGAAACTGTTGGTGTTGAAGCAATCAAACAGAGTGAGCGGCGCCTTGCCGAGTGTTCCGGAATCGGCGGTTGGAGAACTACACCCAGAAGTTGCCGGCTTACCGCCGACATAAGTGGTGGGATTGCTCCACGTGATCCAGCGACCAGCGTGCTTCACTGACGCCTGGGTAGCGCCAGCGACTTTGTAGTCGAAGACAAAATTGCAGGTACGAGTGCTTGCAGTGAGTCCGGTTCCAGCACAGTTGTTAGTGGTCACTCCGTCGGTCTCAAGAAATGAGGCCGAATACCCTGCGGGGTTGGCCGCATCATTCCAAGAGAAATCGAAGCCGATGTTGAATCCGCTGGGGCCCGCCTCGCTGGCAGACACCGGCTGATTCCACGCCATTGTGAGAGCGGACGAGCCGACAATGAGCGAGACGAGGATGTTTCGAACGGTGCTTACACGAGACATGACTATTCCTTTATATCTCCGATTCTTCGAGCGACCTTGGTGGTGGTCCATTTAAGCCACGCCAACAGGTCCACCTGCGTGCACAATGACCCGACGGTCACGCCAATCGCCCCAGTCAGACTTCAGCGCCCCGGCGCCTTGGAAGCGAATCCACTGACGAACTCCCAACTTGGCAAGGTACTTGGCAACCGCTTCTGCACGAGCGCGGGACAGCACATCGACCTTCCAGCCGCGCACTTCATCGAGGCGGGCATATCCGGTCACGTACACAAGTCCGGTCGTTTGCTTCACTTCGGTTGCGATCGTGCGCAGCTCGGCCATGCCTGCCGATGTCAGTGCAGCCGAACCCGAATTGAAATACACCGGCAAACCACTGATTGAACCCATCAACTGGGGCTTGCCAGCAACAACAGTTGAGTCGTATGTGTTGCCTTCCTTCACGTTGATTCCAATTGGCCCACCCGTCGACACTCCATAATCATTTGCAAATTGCACAAACACCTTGATTGCTGCGCTCTTGAAAGGAACTGTGACGGTGGCCGAGGGATTCTCGCTACTGACACGAACATTGATTCGCGCAAGAGTACGGCCGGTCTTGGATGCAACTGTGATGAGTGCCTGTGTGATGGGGCCGCCTGTGGCCTTCGTCCCCGAGGCAATTACTCGCGTGCGTGACCCTGCTGCAGCAACCTTCACCGTGCCGGGCGCTGGTGGCAATCCAACAAGTCCGCGAGTCGCGCGTGAGTTTTCAGATCTGTAGGTCTCCCACACCGTCGTTGGTGCTGCCGAACCACGAGAAATTGTCGGTGCCGGTGCAGCCTGTGCAGGCGCTGCCAACGACAACGAGTACATCGCAGATGAGGCGCTTTCGCCGACACTGTTTCTCGCCCTAACGGCAATGTTATACGTGGTGCCAACTTTCAGACCGTTGATGACACACGAAAGTGATGTCGTGGTGCAACGCGCAATATCTGCAGTGTCTTTTGAATTCACCGCGGTCACGCTGTAGCTAGTGATGAGTCGCCCACCATTCTGAGTCGGTGCAGCAAAGGTGACTGATGCTGACGTTCCCGACAATGTGACAGTAGAGATCGATGGTGTCCCTGGAACATCGGGCATGACCACACTTTCTGTGGAAGATGCCGACTGCCCAATCGCGTTCACCGCTCGCACCGTGACGCTGAATGACTGTCCAGGTGCAAGACCAGAGACTGAGCACATTGTCGACAATGCGGTCGCCAAGGAGCACGTTCCCGATGATGGCGTCACGACATACGACGTCAATGGTGAGCCACCATCAGAAAGTGGGGCCTTCCACGAAATCGTCGCGGTTCGGCCATTGGTGCTCTCAACGGTCACGTCTTGCGGTGCAGATGGCGCTTCCAACGGCAGCACTGTCGCCGCAGCGGTATTCGACGCAGCAGCGGCAAGTCGCGAAGTTGTAATGGTCACAATCTTCACGAAATATGTCTTCGTGTTGAGCAGTCCGTTGAACGTATACACCCGAGACTGTGATGTGAGCTGATGAACCTGCTCATCAAGTGACATCGCCATCACTTCTTCATCTACTGATTGCACAGTCACGGGTGTTCCAAACGTGCCATCCTCTGGACGAATCGAAAGTTCGTAACGATCGAAACTTCCATCACCGAAGGACTGGGGGTCTTCCCATGTCACAGTCATCGAAGCATCAGCCCGCTGACCCGCCACATTGCGCACAGCCTCGAGAACGGGCGCAGGCGAAGTGGTGCCCGGGGCGACATCGGCTTCACTGACCCCGGCAGCATTAACGGCAGACAGCGACACCGTGTATTCCGTTCCGTTGACCAAGCCGTTGACCACACATGTGCGAGCAACCAAGTCGCACTGCGAACTTGTCACCGTCGCGCCGGATGCTGGACGAGCACTGAGGCGATACCCAACGATGGCGGACCCGCCATTTGATGACGGCTCGGCATACCCGACTGTGACCATCGCATCGCCGCCAGAGACTGACGTGATTTTTGGCGCACTCGGAACATCTGCAATGACTTCGATATCTCGAGTGATGGTCGCAGCTGCTGAGTACACCGCATCACCTGCTTGAGACACCGCCACAGAACATGTTCCGAGAGCAGCGATCGTCACGAGCCCACTCGATGTGACAGAACAAACAGAACCTCCACTCGTCAATGAGTAGGTCACAGTCAATCCACTAGATGCCGACGCCGTAAGCATGAATGCAGGGTCACCGAGACGTTTGCGTGCTGGCTGAGAGAACGTGATCGCTTGGCTCAATTTTCCGACGACGATGGTTTGGCGAATTGACGTTGCGGCTTCGTACGTCGCACTTCCCGCCTGCGAGGCCGTCACTTCACATGACCCAGACGCAATAAACGACACCGTTGACGCGTTACGTGTGCACACCGTTCCCTCCCCTGCTGTGATGAGGACACTTACTACAAGGCGAGATGTGGCGCTTGCAGTCGGGGTGTAGGTGTCACCAACCGCTGGGTTCGATGGCATCGCAGACGTGAACGACACTGATTGACGTGCACGTCCGACCACGATCGACCTTGTTGCGCTCGTCGCTGCGACATAGTTGGCGCTTGCCTCTCGTGCCACTTGCACCACACAGGTCCCGATGCCACCTGCAATCATCGCGCCGGTTGATGCATCGACCGTGCACGGACCACTGACGCGTGCATATGACATTACACCGTTACCAGAGCCACCCATTGCCATGAGAGCAATCGACTCACCATATGTTGCCGACGATCCGTTCACGATGGAAAGCGAATCTTGCGAGGCCTTAGCAACCGTCAACGTCTGTGATGCGATACCCTGGAAGTTCTGCTCATTCACGGTTGCAGTTACCGAGTAGGCGCCCGCATTGGTGGGCGCGAAGGTGCTCGATGCATACGTTGTCGAGCCTGTGCCCGCATACGTCACCACAAGTGCTTTGCCCGACGGACTTGTCGTCGCCCCGACGATGCGAGCACGACCGTTAAACGTTGTCGTGAGGGCCGCAGAATCGAGAGTCACGGTGACTGTTTGCTTCTCGATGTCGAAGTTCGACGAGTTAGTACCCAGATAATTCGTCTCAACAACGGTGGCACCAACTGTGTACGTACCAGCGTTTGTCGGACCCGTTACAGATGACGCATATGACGTTGAGCCACGACCGGCATACGTGACATTCACTGTCAATGCTCCTGGGCTCGTTGCCGTCGTCACAGAGCGAGAGGACCCGTCGTACACCACGGTCAGTGCCGATGTGAAGGACACAGTTGCTGTTGCCTTACTAATCGCACCAACGAGCGCTGGCTGCTGGACGCTGTAATTGGCGGCATCTGTACCGGACAGGGCAAGACCACTAACAGTGACTGCCTTGCTCACAGCAGCCGTCGCAGTGTCGTACGTGGCCGAGTAGCCGCTCGCGTCGAGCGACACGACGTCGCTTCCAAGTACACCGCTGAGCGAATGTCCGATGGTGTTCAAAGTCGCGTTTCTCGTGCCGTCGTAGTTTCGACTGACAACTGTGATTCCTGACGTGTTGATTGTCGCTTGCGTGACAGTTCCTACGACTCCAGATGGTGCTTGCACCGTGTAACGAGCAGCATGTGTACCAGCAAGTGCGAGGCCAGCAATTGTGATCGGCTTGTTCACGCCAACGTTCTTGGAGGTATACGTACCTGTTGCTGCTGTCGAATCAAGTGTCACCGAATCGCTACCGACGATTCCGTTCACGCTCGCCCCGCTGAATTGAAGTTGTGGTGTGGCACTGAGCGACGCGTCATACACGCGGCTCACTGTGCTGACTCCCGACACTGTGAGCACCTTCTGAGACACGGAGAAAGAACGCGTCAGGCTTGATCCGCTCGCTGCTGTTGCCGCCTCGTAATTGATGCTTCCACTTTGCTGGGCGACGATTGTGCAGGTTCCCACATTGAGAATGCGGATGGTGAGCGCGCTCGGCACATCACACACGCTGGTGTCAGAAGATGTAATAACAACAGTGAGGCCAGATGTTGCAGTTGGCGTCACACTGAACTGTGCATCGCCGTACACCTTGTCTGAGATTGCAGCGAAGCTGAGGGTCTGCGCCGCCTTCGAGATTGTGATTGTGATGGGGTCACTTGTCTTCGCCTCGAAGTTCAGATCAGCTGCTCGAGTGACAGTGACAGTGCACGTTCCAGCCGTTAGTGCGGTGAGAGTTGACCCAAGAACAGAGCACACAGTGTTTCCAGATGCCACTGCGTAGGTGACAAGTCCGGTGCCGCTACCTGTCGAGCCGGCGAGCATCGACAACGCTGTAGTTGCCGGAGACGGGTTCGGGCTGTATGTCAGGGACTGGCTTGCTGCAGTCACCACCAATGCCGACTGAGTGGCCTGGGTGATGGACAACGATCCGTCTACATACGTGAAGTCGTAGTTTGCTGTGTCTCCTACTGACAACACCACTGCCGACGGTGAAATTGAATACGCTCCACGAGTGGTCGGAGCTGTCGTACTTGAGCTGTATGCAGTACCGCCTGTACCTGCGTAGGTATAGGTGACAGCTGACGGGGTATCCGACCCGACGAGAGCGCTGTAGGTGAAGCCTGGCGTGAATGATCCGCCATACACAAAGCCGCGATTCGATGCGGTCACGGTCACTGGCTTCTGGTTGACCTGCAGATTGACCGTGCGAGTCTCAACCGCATAGTTGGACGATGTCGGCGTGAAGGTCACAGACAACGTGCGTGATCCTGCATTGAGCAATGTTCCTGATGTGGGTGTGTATGCGTACGAACCCGCAACTGAAGCCGATGCGTTCAACTGCGTGCTCGACAGAGTCGCACCGTAGGTAATGGCACTTGGTGTTGCCCAAGCCAGACCTGCAGAAGCCTTTGCGATGTTCGCGACTGCAGTTGGCTGATTGACGGAGTAATTGGCAGCTTTTGTTCCCTCGAGCGTCACTGACGCAAATGTCACTGTCTTGCCATCAGCAGCATTTGCATCACTGAAGGTGGCCGTAAAACCTGTCTGCTTAATCGATACGTCGTCAGAGAATGACACACCGACAAGGGAAGCAGTTGAGAGGTTGCCTGTAGCCGCATCAGAGCCGTCGTACACCTTGTTCGACGCGGTAGCGCCAGTGATTGTGAGGTTCTTCTGAGCGATGGTGAACGAGCGCGACAATGCTGAACCAACCTCAGCAGTTGCCGAGTTGTAATTGATGTTTCCGGCCTGGCTAGATGTGATGGTGCAGGACCCAGCAGACACAATCGACACGTTTGCAGTTGTGGTTCCACCACTCAGCGTCGATGCACCAACAGAACACACACCGGAAGTGCCGGCAAACAAAATGGTGAGCCCAGATGATGATGATGCGCTAATAGAGAATGACGAATCTCCATAGGTTTTTCCCGAAAGTGCAGCGAAAGTGATTGTTTGACCAGCCTTTGCAATTGTGTAACTGAACTCGCTTGAGGTCTTAGCTTCGAAGTTGGTGCTCAACGCTTTAGTCGCAGTGAGCTTGCATACGCCAGCCGTGAGTGCCGTGAGTGTGGAGTTAGCAATCGAACACACCGAACTGGTCGAGGTGACTGCGTACGTGAACACTCCGTCACCATCCCCGCCTGCACCCACCAAAGT
>JBJTGC010000239.1:0-3467 GCA_046093725.1 Actinomycetota bacterium | reverse complement strand
CGCAAGAGTTGTTGTAGTTGTCGTGGATGTCGACGTCGTTGAAGTACTTGTTGACGTTGTTGATGTGCTCGACCCCGAACATGCAGTCGGTCGAGCAATGCTCGGGTCAAACTGCGCTACAGCAAAGTTTCTGCCGGTTCCGTCAGACGATTGGATATAGCCACCAACAACAATCTGGCCGCCAGACAACAATTCTCCGTCCGAAAAGATGGTGGACGTCCCCTCAAGTCGCGTCTCCAAACCACTACAGCCAAATGACGGGTCAACGGACCCATCCGCCAAGAGTCGAGCAATGAACCCATGATTACTGCTGGCCTTATTCACGCTCCCGAATAGATTTATTTTGCCGTCAGGCTGATGCACGACGCCATTTGTATTCTCCCAGTCGCCTGAGAAAGCAAAAACAGAGATACCGCTTGTTCCGAATGTGCTGTCAGGTGTGCCCGTAGTGTTGTATCGCGCTACGAAAGAGTCAGGGACCGAACCGACATAGGTTTGACCTACCACCAAGAGTTTCCCGTCGCCCTGTATGGTTAAACCTCGGGCATAGTGAGATCCCGAACCTAGAGAATCGGGTTCGATGCCATCGCTACTAAACGATGTGTCAAGTACACCGCTCGACGTGTAGCGCAGGACATAAGAGTCGACACTTGATGAAGGTCCCCCATACGCAGCCACAACAATTTTTCCATCTGACTGAACGAGCACAGAGGCAGGAGTTTCGTCCGAACTTGAGAGTTGTGTTGTAACTACCCCACTGGTGCCAAAGGTACTATCCAATGCGCCGTTTGACTCAAAGCGGGCCAGGACAAGGTCGTACGTTGTATCGGCGATATTGGCTTTAGCCTTTCCGGCAACGACAATCTTTTGGTCTGGCTGAATTGCCACCGCAAACGCGTATGAGTCAACCGCTCCCAAGTTTGCAAGGCCATCTGAATCGAACGTCGTGTCAAAGGTTCCATCGGAATTCAATCGACCCACTGTGAACTGGTAGGTATTGCTCACTGGTTGGGTATTCCCGACAACAACAATTTTGCCGTCGCTTTGAAGTGCGACGCCTCTAAGGACATCTGAACCGGTTGTCAACGTCGGCCTGACTTTTCCTCCAGTGCCAAATGACGAATCCAGAGTGCCATTTGCATTGAAACGAGCGATGGCCCATTCATTGTTATTAGGACTCGACGATGAGGTTTGACTCAGGCCAACTGCAACGACCTTGCCGTCACTTTGTACTGCAGTGGAAAGGAGGTTGTCGTCGAAGTTGGTGAACGACAAGGTGGCAAAACCGTCCGAGTCAAACGTTGAATCCCACCAACCTGCGCCAAGAACCGACGTGGCCGACAACAGGACGGAAAGTGTGAGAGCAGCGATGCCAGCGAACTTGAGCTTTGCCATACATCAAGTATGGCAGTTACATACTCAGAGTATGGTCGGCTCTTTGGGCCCTGATGTCTAGCCCTTGTCCGGCGGGAAAAGCGAGCCGATGAAGAACGACAGCAGTCCCCACCATGCACCCGGGTCGGGCGCGTCGTCGCCAAGCACATCGATGATGTTGGAGCCAAGGTTCATGGCGGTCAGTGCGACTGCGACTGCTCGTGGGTCAAGGTCGGCGCGCAGCTTGCCGTTCTTCTGTGCCTCGGTCATCAGTTCCACCATCACGGCTAAGTGCCGAGCTTGAACGTCGCGCATCATTGCGCTCAGTTCCGGATCATTGCGTGACTCAACAAGCACCCCAAGGCGTCCCCACCTCTCGCGCACCTGGTCTTTGTCGTAGGGGTTAGCAATGAAAGTAGAGACGCGCGCGAGGTAATCATCTTTGCTCAAGGTCGAGGAGATTGCCTCTGACATGCCTTCAACCATCTCGGCACTCAAGCGTCGAATGTGTTCGGCGATGGCCGCTTTCACCAAAGCATTGCGATCTTCGAAGTGCCAATACAGCGAGCCTTTGGTGACACCCACTTCAGCGAGAATGTCTTCCAGTCGAACAGCGTCGATACCGCGTTCAAGAATGATACGCAGTGCAACGTCGATGAATTGTGAACGTGAGTCAACAGTGCTTGTAGATGTCGACTGTGATTTCTTGACGGTCTTCTTCGCGGCCATGGTCAACCCCCTCTTGACATCTTGCCAAATCAGCCGAACACGACCGTGCGGTTGTTGAACACCAACACTCGCCGCTCAACATGCGCTCGAACCGCTCGCGCCAACACCACTGTTTCAAGGTCGCGACCACGGCGGGTGAGCTCTGTGACATTGTCACGATGTGTCACCCTGGCTACGTCTTGTTCAATGATCGGGCCTTCATCCAAGTCGGCAGTCACGTAGTGCGCTGTGGCACCGATGATCTTCACACCGCGATCGTGTGCTTGCCGATATGGGTTCGCACCAATGAACGCCGGCAAGAACGAATGATGAATGTTGATCATGCGTCCATGCCAACGTTCAGCAATTGACCCTGGCAACACCAACATGTAGCGCGCAAGAATGACTAAGTCGAGATCCATCGAGTCGAGCAAAGAGCTCAGTGATTGCTCTTGTGCCTCGCGCGCTCCGTCAATCACTGGAACGTGGTGGTAGTCGTAGCCAAATGCTTCGACCAATTGACGACTGTCATTGTGGTTTGACACCACACCGCGCACATCAAGGCCGAAGTCGCCATAGCGGGAACGCGTCAACAAATCTGACAAGCAGTGCACAGTCTTCGACACGAGAATTGCGGTGCGCGGACGCCACGGCAACGCATGCAACTCATACGTCATGTCGTACTTGGCTGCAACCAACGCGAATGCTGATCTGAGGTCTGCGACGGTCTGGCCAGAGTCGTGAGTGAACACCACTCGTTGAAAGAACATGGCGTCTTGGTCGTCGCGGTGTTGCTCGGCATCTTCGATGTTCCCACCCACGGCCGTGATCCAACCGGCGACGTCGGCAACGATGCCCGCGCGGTCGGGGCATGAGATAAGGAGAACGGCGGTGTGTGACACCGTGGAGCTGGGCGTACTCACAGTGGTGGAGACGATGGGAATCGAACCCACGACCTCCTGCTTGCAAAGCAGGCGCTCTACCAATTGAGCTACGTCCCCGAGGGAAAGCACAGGCTAGCGGGATGGGTCTCTCGTGCCATAGTGGCGCCCGTGGGGGACACGTTCTGGAGGTCGATCGATGACGTGGCCCGCTTGTTCCCTGACGCGGTGTTGCTCACTGATGACCATGGCCGGTCGTTGACGGCGGCACAGTTACGTGAGGAGGCACTGCTCGTTGCTGGTGGTCTGACGTCGTTCGGAGTCTCACCGGGTGACGTGGTGTCGTGGCAGTTACCCACCACTTTGGAAGCCGCGGTCATGTTGGCTGCAGGTGCCCGACTCGGCGTCGTTCAAAACCCCATCATCCCCGTGCTGCGGCACAAAGAAGTTGGACATATCTGTCAACAATTGAGCACAACACTTCTTGTGGTTCCAAAGACGTGG
>JBJTGC010000238.1:0-9285 GCA_046093725.1 Actinomycetota bacterium | reverse complement strand
TCTGCAGTGGCCGTGGCGTACTCGAGTCATGTTCCTTGCTCTCAGCCACCACTCAATGCCGCCACATCAGCGTCGTCTGGTGGTGTGAGGTCATCAAGATCATCCAAGTAGCCCTGTGGCAACACGACGCGAATAGGCCCGTTGGTGTGTCCGCGCGCCAAACGCTCACCACCAGGAACAACAGTCATCGAAGGATCAAGCTCGCTGACAATCGACACGAGATCTGCGTGCGAAGAAACCAACGCCATTCGTCGACGCACGTCGGAACCAACTGGATAACCGGTGAGATACCAGCCGGTGTGTTTGCGGAAATTACGAATGCCAGAGTCATGCCCCGCATGCGTGCAGAGAGCTTCTGCATGTTCAAGCATCACTTTTGTGACGTCACCCA
Organism: Actinomycetota bacterium; assembly: GCA_046093725.1. Taxonomy (GTDB): domain Bacteria; phylum Actinomycetota; class Acidimicrobiia; order Acidimicrobiales; family Ilumatobacteraceae; genus UBA2093. The sequence continues at coordinate 8,894 of JBJTGC010000238.1, read as the reverse complement.
AGGTCGGTGTCGCGCGCACCTCACGACCTGCGAACGCATCGACGATGTCACGAAACAGCCAAGGCTTTCCAAGACACCCACGACCAACCACTACGCCGTCGCAGCCAGTGGTGCGAACCATCTCGAGAGCATCTGTTGCTTCCCAGATGTCGCCATTGCCGAGAACGGGAATGCTGGAGACGTGACGCTTCAATTCGGCAATGGCCTCCCAACGCGCCTGCCCTGCATAGTGCTGCTCTGCAGTACGCGCGTGTAAAGCAATCATCGCGATGCCTTCTTCTTCTGCTGCTTTGCCGGTGTCGAGGAAGGTGACGATGTCGTCGTTGATGCCGATACGGAACTTGCAAGTGACTGGAATGTCGAACTTCGATGCTTCACGCACCGCAGCAGCCATGATGGCCCTCATCAGTTGGCGCTTCACCGGGACTGCCGCGCCACCACCTTTTCGAGTCACCTTGTTGGCCGGACAACCAAAGTTCATGTCGATGTGGTCGACAACATCTTGCTCGCACAACGCACGCACTGCCTTGCCGACAAACTCCGGATCACTTCCGTAAATCTGGAGACTACGAAACTCCTCATCAGGTCCGAACGCCACCATGCGCCGCGTTTTTGCATTGCCATGCACGAGTGCTGCGGCCATCACCATCTCGTTCACATACACAAGACCAGGCGCGAATGACCGACACAGTGAACGAAACGGCGCATTCGTCACCCCGGCCAGCGGTGCCAGAACAACTGGTGGAGACACGGTGGCGCGACCCAACTGCAAGGGCTTCATCTCGTGGGCCACACTCATTTCGACGATGTCCCAGATGAATCAACTGGCAGGCGCAGGTTCGGATACGCACCAGCAGCAAGCGAGGTAGGACCGTCGCTACGCAGGCGATGCCAACCTGCCGCGGCGATCATTGCGGCATTGTCGGTGCACATTGCTCGACTTGGTAGCGCGACACGTAGCCCCTGTTCTGCACCAACTGTCGACATGTGCTCACGCAGGCGTGAGTTCGCTGCGACGCCACCACCAAGCACAATGCCCTTCGCGTTCGTCTGCTGCGCTGCTCGCACCGTTTTCGCCACGAGAACGTCAACCACTGCCGCCTGAAACGAAGCTGCGACATCGTCGTTGGACACATCAGGATTCTTCTTGACATGGTTGATGACAGCGGTCTTCAGACCACTAAACGAGAAATTGAGACCGTCATGCAACATGGCACGTGGGAAGTCGACTGCTTCCGCATCGCCACGAGCCGACGCCTTGTCGATTGCTGGCCCGCCCGGATATCCGAGATCGAGATAGCGAGCCACTTTGTCGAACGCTTCACCGGCAGCATCGTCAATGGTGTGACCAAGCACGCGATAGCGACCGTGGTCCTGCATGTCGACGAGCATCGTGTGTCCACCGCTCACCAACAACACGATCAGAGGAAACTCAAGTGTCGGGTCATCCAGGAGTCCGGCATAGAGGTGTGCCTCCATGTGATTCACTCCGATGAATGGCTTTTGCCATGCGAGTGCGAGCGACTTTGCGGCAGACACTCCGACGAGCAATGCACCAATCAGACCTGGCCCCACGGTTGCTGCCACTGCATTGACGCGCTCTGGCTGAATACCGGCCTCTTCAATGGCACTCGATACCACAGGCAAAAGGTTTTGAAGATGTGCCCTACTGGCAACTTCCGGAACGACGCCACCGAACTTGGCATGGATGTCGATTTGGCTGCTCACCACCGATGACAACACATCATTGCCACCCATCACCACTGCAGCAGCGGTTTCATCACAGCTAGTTTCAATCGCCAGCACAACCGTCGACTCGTCAACGTTCAGTGCACTGGTTGCCGGGGTGAACGAAGTGCTGCTCATCGACGTGACTCCTTGATGTGAGCCAGTCGCGATGCAAAGTCAGCGCCTTGCAGGTCATGACACCACATGACGATGGCATCTTCTGAGTTTTCGTAGTACTTCTTGCGCACGCCCGCGGGCACGAATCCGAAACGTCGATACAGCTTTTGCGCAACGTCATTCGACGCACGCACCTCCAACGTCATGGCTGTGCATTCGTTCAACACCGCCAGATCACACAGATCCAGCATTAACTCGGTTGCAATGCCACGACCCTGCCATGTGGGGTGGGTTGCGATGTTCGTGACATGGGCGTCACCCGCGGAATAGAAAAGCCCTGCATACCCAACCAAGGTGTCGCCGATGTACGCCACGATATAACTGCGGCTTCCCGTGCGAACCTGCGACAACTCGTCAACGAACACACGGTGTGTCCATGGTCGTTTGTGCACTGACTCTTCGATGTCCAGCACGCGACGAAGATGACGCCGGCGCATCGGCTCAGTGGTCAATTCATTGGTGGGAGATGTACGCGTGATGCCCATCATCGACCCTCTCTGGTGGCCCAGTTGATCTCGGCATCTGGCACACGCAGATACAACGGTTCGAGCATGTGAGCTTCCACCCACTCTTCGCGAGCTGCGTGTTGACCAGCCAACACCAAGAGATCGTCGATGCTTGGCCATGTCGCCTCGTCAGCCTGCATAGTTGTGCGGGTCAATGCCTCGAATGAATCGTGATGGCGCACAAAACCTGAGCCAACACAAGTGACGTACTGGTCGCGTTCAGCGAGATGGATGGCGCAATCATCTGGGGGTGTCACAACCGGCTCGGTCAGCCTCATCATCCGGCCGTCGCCTGGTTTGTACACCGCCCAGTACATTTCGCCGCGACGCGCGTCGAGGGCAGCAGCAACCACATCGTCTTCAGTTCGTGCTGCTTGCTGTGCCAGCACATCGAGGCTGCACATGGGAACAACCGGAATATCGAGCGCCCATGCCAAGGACTGGGCTGCTGCAATTCCGACTCGCAGACCAGTGAAGAGCCCAGGACCCACATCGACTGCCACGGCATCAAGTTGACGAAGAGTCATACCAGCTTGCGCACACACGAACTCGATCATCGGCGCCAGGCTCTCAGCATGCCGACGATCGCTGTTGACCGTGGCCGTGGCAAGCGTGCCGCGATGATCACCGAGCGCAACACCCACGTGTTCAACCGCTGTTTCGATACCAAGAATCAACATGTCAATTGCCCCACTTGGCGAGTGCGCGCTTCAATTGTTCCCAGCGTGAATCCCATGTGTGTCCCACCACGGACACCACGACATGACGGGTGTCTTCCTCGTCGTCGTCGGCTTCGAGAGACACAACAAGACGGTCACCCAGAACTTCTTCGGCGACATTGCCCCATTCAATAACCACGACATCTCCAAGATCGGCTAGCTCACGCAAACCGAGGTCTTCCACGTCGGACAATCGACCGAGGCGATACAAGTCGGCGTGATGGATGACAAGCTTTCCCGTGTCGTAGGTGTGCACCAATGTGAACGTGGGCGATGACACCGTCTCATCTGACGACACACCCATACCTGCCGCAAAACCTCGCACAAAGGCGGTTTTCCCGGCTCCCATTTCGCCCGACAGCACGATGATGTCGCGTGGCCGCACGAGTGCTGCAAGTGCAGCTGCCAACTCTTCTGTCTGCTCGACGTGGGTGGTACGTGCGTCAATCACAAGTATCGACGCTCCATTCGTGCACTAATTCCGCAGACAATCTCGTAATCGATGGTGCCCACAGACGAAGACCAATCAGACACAGTGATTGTCTCGTTGTTGTCGGTGCCAATGAGGGTCACGACATCACCAGGCTGCACCCCATCACAATCTGTGACATCGACCATCAACTGATCCATGGTCACTGTTCCGGCAATAGGACAGCGCTTTCCGTGAACCAGCACATCTTGTGCAGTGGCCCACAGTGCGCGGGGAACTCCGTCGGCGTATCCGAGAGGAACCGTGGCAATCGTCGACGGGCGCGTCACCGCGCGACGAAGGCCATATGACACCGCATCACCAGCAGCAATCTTTCGCACAGCGCTCACTCGTGCTTTCACTGACAATGCGGGTGTGAATTCACCGCAAAGTTCTGCCATCCCCGCACCTGGCACCAAACCGTAAGTAACGATGCCAGTGCGCACCATGTTGAAACGGGCCGACGGCATCGCAAGTGTTGCAGCGCTGTTGGCAGCATGAACGACACCGGGGTCTATTCCCTGGCCACGTATCTCATCGAGCACCACGTTGAATGTCGCAAGTTGCCGTGCGTTTGCTTCGTGGTGAGGCTCATCGGCGCAAGCAAAGTGTGTGAACACTCCGGCGAGAGCGAGGTGCTCTGCACGATGCACTGCCGACACCAGATTGACGGCATTATGTGGATCGACACCGGCGCGATGCATACCACTGTCGACTTTCACGTGTACTGCCGCTTCGACACCCGCCTTCGTTGCAGCGTCGTTCAATGATGCGAGCCCCTCATGTGACGTGATGGTTGCGATGAGACAATGACGCACGATGTCCGGGGCTTGTGCTGGCGGTTGCTCGCTCAGAATGAGTATCGGCGCATCGACGCCGGCTTCACGAAGACGAACACCTTCTTGCACAAGTGCGACACACAAGCCACTCGCACCTCCGGCAATGGCAGCCCGCGCAACCTGTACTGCACCGTGGCCATAGCCGTCTGCCTTCACGACGGTCCACACTTCACTCGGCGCAACCAATTCGCAAAGACGTGCAACATTGTGTTGCAGAGCTGTGGTGTCCACTTCAACCCACGCCCACCGAGTAGCTGACGATGTCATTGAGGGCCACACATTTCAGCCAGCACATGGGCGATTTCGCCGACGACGTCGCGTGCAATGGTGCCTTCGGTTGAACACAATGAGGCCGCAACGCCATGCACCACCGCAGCCGCAGTGGCTGCCGGAGCTGCATCCATGCCACGCGACAAGAACGCCGCGATGACACCGGACAGCACATCGCCACTACCAGCCGTCGCCAGGCGCTGGTCACCTGAAGCAACAAGAAAGGTGGGCCCGTCCGGCGACGTCACAATGGTGGTGGGGCCCTTACGCAGCACGACACAACCCATGCGTTCAGCAAGCTGACGAGTTGCTGAGATTTTGTCAACTGCGTGGACATCGCCACCGAGAGATGCGAACTCACCGTCATGCGGTGTGAGCACCGTTGGCGCAGTGCGAGTCGTGAGGCTGGAGGAATCACCATGGGCATCAACAACCGCAGCCAAACCATCTCCGTCGACCACCACTGGAATTGACACGGAGCGCACGACATCGCGCACCAACTCTGAGACGTCGTCACCACGACCAAGCCCTGGCCCAATGACTAGGGCTGCAAAACGATGCGCATCGGCTGCCACTTGCGCTCCCCAATGACCAGATGTCAAGTGACGCTGCACCACTTCAGTAGGTAGAGCGTTTGAACTCTCAACTGATGAATCGCGCATCGACGCATGCACGATGCCCGCACCGGCGCGCATCGCAGCCGCGCAAACAAGTGCGGCGGCTCCAGTCATACCGCCGCCTCCGGCGATCACGCGAACAGCGTGAGACCACTTATGCGCATCACGATTGCGTGGCGGAATCCACGCAGCAACATCTGTGGGTTCAACCAGATACGTCGCGACATCATCACAATGATCGACGACATCGACACCAATGTCAGCAATTTCGATGTCTCCGCACACTTGCGGCCCGTCGTTCATCAAGTGACCGACTTTCAATGCCGCGAAAGTAATAGTGCGATCCGCGCGCAACACATCACCAGCACACGTACCGACATCAGCGTCAAGCCCACTCGGAACATCAACCGCGAGCACAGGCACACCAAACACCAGCGGTGGCTCCCACGTGCCCCGAAACCCAGTGCCGTATGCGGCATCAATGACCAGATCAGCGCGTTGAGAGTCGACCACTTCATCTGCTGCAACGTCTGCAGCGATTACTTCGACCGCTGCTCCCCTGTCGGCGAGTCGGCGAGCTGCCACCTTCCCGTCAGCCCCATTGCTGCCCTTTCCGGCGATCACCACGACACGCTTCCCATACGCCCCGCTCAACATTCGAAGCGCTGCGAATGCGACTGCAGCACCTGCTCGCTCGACCAATACAGCGTGACCATGTTGACCATGACCATGTTGATCAAGAACGGCAATCTGCGCCTCGTCGGCACGACGCATTTGGGTGACGGTGACGACCGGAATCACCCTTCAAAGCGTACGGAGGAACTGAGCAGAAGGCTCTTAGAGAGCAGCCACAACCGCAACTGCGACCGAATCGGTATGGCTGATGGACACCATCCAACTCGACACTCCCGCTTGGCGTGCGAGTTCTTCCGCACGGCCTTCGACATGCAGCACCGGTGCACCAGATTCGGCTCGGTCGAGCCACACGTCATGGAAGCCGAATGCACCAAGACCCACGCCGAGCGCCTTCATGGTCGCTTCGCGTACAGCAAATCGCGCAGCAAGTGATCGTGGATCATCGGCACGTTCCTCGAGCTTTGCCAACTCAGCAGAAGTGAACAAACGCTCGCGCATGCCAGGGCGTCTATCCAATAACGAACGGAATCGTTCGACATCGACGGCATCAATACCGATACCACGCATGGTGGTCACTTCGTGCGCCAGTGATCCGCGGTTTCGGATACCGGCAAGATGAGCAAGTCGGCAATCGAGATCTCGGCAAGACGATCGTCGCGGAACGAGCCCTCCGTCTCTGTCACCCAGTCGACCAGTCGGTCATAGCGTCGGTCGTAACCCTGCAACACGTTCTTCACTGCAGTTGAAGTCAACTTGTCATGGAACGACACATGCAACAACGTGAGTCCGGTTGTCTGTGAGCCCTTTATCTCCGGAACGAGAATGACGGTACGACCGTCACTTCGCCCACGAGCCACCAACACTTCTTGTTCGCTCGCAACACGTCGCTTGGTGCCCACAAGAGAGTTGCTTGCGTCAACTCGCGACTTCAACTCACGAGCAAGACCACCTCGATCAACAATCGAGATGCTCGCAGAACCAGCAGCGACATCACCTTCAATGCGATACCGCGTATAGCCATTCACTGCAGTCACCGCACCGTCTAGTGCCGCGAGAACTTTCATGGTGCCGTATGACAAACGGTCTCGTGACGCACCTGCATCAATGACGGCGCGAACAAGTGCGCGGTCGAGCAGACCCTCTTCACTCCGTGAGATACCAACAGTGACGGTCTTGGCTTGGTGTTTGATGGCATCGACAGGACGAGTCAGTTCGTCGATACCACGTGTCAGCGCAGAAATGAGATCGTCGAGGAGCACTTCAGGTGATGCGACACGACCTGTGTCGCGTTGGTACGACTCAAGTGGCGACGATGCAGTCACTGTTCGCAACAACGACACAATGCGCACTGCAGTTGAAGCCTCAAGGTTGCCGTCATACTGACCGGTCTGCAGTGCATTCTGAAATGCCTGCATCGGAGCACCGATTGCGTCATGCACCCGGGCAAGTGCATCATCGGCTTGCGCCCCACGCTCGACGACATGCTCGATTGCTTCACGAGCCTCGCGAAGTGGTCGGGCAAGTGCATCAATGGCAAGAGCTGCTTCGTAACCAAACAAATGCCCCGCCATGGCGGACAGTACAAATGCCAAACTCGACTCAACGACCGGTACAGAAATGACGGCGCTCGCACTGTCGAATCGGGACTCTCCCTCAGAAGCCACCACTATTGGTAGTGCCTTGTGAGCCCTATAAATAGCCACTTCTTTGGCAACATCAGTGGCAGTGCCGTCAGCAAGACCTGCAGCGCACACAAGAATCATCGGCTCACAGGACAAGTCGATGTGTTTCTTGTCTTCGGTTACGTCGCACGAGATCGACTTGTAACACAGCTCAGACAGCTTGATACGTACCTCGTGCGCTGCAACCGTGTTAGGGCCGTTACCCACCACCGCCCAATATCGACGAGACGGTGCGAAGCGATGTGCCGCATCGGCGATGGCGGGTCGCAGGGCGATGACTCTTTCCATTGCGGCTGGCATGTCGCGAAGTGACCGCACGACACGGTCGGTGACTTCGCGGTTCACTCGTCCGGATGCTTCTGCAATCGCGCACGACAACAACGCGCCAGCAGCCACCTGGGCATAGAACGCTTTCGTACTTGCCACACTCATCTCGACATCGCGCCCGTCGGAGGTGTAGAGAACACCATGGGCTTTGTTGGCCAATTCAGAACCGCGACGATTCACGATGGCAATAACCGATGCCCCACGATTCTTCAACAGATCAACGGTGCGATTGGTATCTGTCGTAGTACCACTCTGGCTGACCGCCACCACCAACATGTCGGACATGTCAGTGCGCATGTCAAAGCCGGACAATTCAGTTGCCGTCAGCGCGTCGACGTGAATGCGACCATCGGACACAGCAGACAGCACAGCAACCATCGAAGTGCCGGCTACTGCAGCTGTACCTTGGCCAATCACCCGAACACGCGTAATGGTGCCGTTCGCCAACTTCTGTCGGATGTCGTCGGGAAGACTTTCCACCGGAAGATCCGCATGAAAACCACCGTCACGCTCGATGATTCGACCGCGCAACGTCTTTCTGAAACTCCGCGGTGCTTCGAGTATTTCTTTGAGAAGAAAGTGCGGTGAATCTCCACGATCAATGTCACGTGTCGTGACTTCTGCGGTGATGACAGAGTCAGTAGCAATCGCAAGTGCCGTGCCGTCGTAGGCGGACATTGAAAGACCATCGATGCTGCCGGCACCATCAGCATCAAGCACCATGATCTGACCACGGCTTGCAGGTTGATCGGCATGCGCAAGTGCCTCCCCGTCCATACGCACGTACTGCAATGTCTCTTCGACCACCCCATAGGGCTCACTGGCCACGATGTAGCGATCTTCCGCAAGACCAATACACAGACCCTGACCGCTTCCGTGAAGCGCAAGCAACATCTTGTGAGGGTGATCGGCGCTGACTAGACC
>JBJTGC010000237.1:0-2530 GCA_046093725.1 Actinomycetota bacterium | reverse complement strand
ACACACAAAAGCACTCATGCACACCGACGAAGTTCTGTGGCATGAAGTCATGGAGCGACTCACGCAACATGCAGTGGTTTTCATCTCCGCGCAACTGTCAGCTGGTGCACAAGCATTCCAAGTGTTCGACTCCTGGGCCGGAGCGCTGTCACGTAGTGACTACGACCGCTTCGTGCGCCCCCACAGCACTCGCCTGTTCAGTGCCATCGCAGATGCACACCCATATGCGCCAGGAATTCACTTCGGAATCGGCTGCGATCACCTTCTGGAATCGATGAACTCAGTGGGCAACAAAGTCATCGGGCTCGACTGGAGAACCAGCATCTCTCAGGCTCGCCAACGTCTTGGTACAAACACCGTCGTGCAAGGCAACCTCGACCCCGCACTCGTGCTCGCTGGTTCTGAAGTCGCCATCGCTGGCGCCGAACAAGTTCTCGCCGACAACGCAGGTCATGCAGGTCACATCTTCAATCTGGGGCACGGTGTGCAACCCGACACCGACCCTGGGATACTCGCTGAGGTCGTGAACCTCGTGCACGAAAGGACCGCTTCATGACATCACAGCGCATCGCGGTGCTTCTCATGGCGTATGGCACGCCGCGTACCAAAGAAGAAATCCTGCCCTACTACACCGACATCCGGCGTGGACGTCCGCCGACACCAGAGTTGCTCGCCGAATTGACCGCGCGATACGACGCCATCGGAGGGCTCTCACCACTGAAGCAACTCACTGAGGCACAGCAGACGGGCCTTCAAAGCGCGCTTGACGCAATCGAACCTGGCACCTACACCGTGTTCTTGGGTCTGAAGCATGCGACACCTTTCATTGAAGAGTCCGTCGAAGAAATCGCTGCGCAAGGTTTCACTCGCATTGTCGGTGTCGTCCTTGCACCTCACTTTTCTTCTTATTCGATTGGTCAATACCTTGGTCGCACGCGTGAGGCCGCTGCGCCACACGGAATCGATGTCGTAGGTGTCGAATCGTGGGCTATCGAGCCGGCATTCATCGACTTTCTCGCCGATGACATGCGCACAAAGTTGGCGGGTCTTCCGGCACGCACGAAAGTGTTGTTCACCGCACACTCACTGCCGCAACGAATCATTGACGGAGGCGATCCGTATCCTCACGAACTGCGCGCAACTGCCGAGGCCGTCGCAACCGCAGTTGGTCTCACGCAGCCGACGCAATGGTCGATTGCTTGGCAGTCCGCCGGCCGCACACCAGAGCCCTGGATCGGCCCCGACATTCTCGCCGTCATCGACGGACTCGCAACGACGGAAGACCCAGAGAAAGTCGAAGGTGTACTCGTGTGTGCCTGCGGATTCGTCGCTGACCACTTGGAAGTTCTCTATGACCTCGACATTGAGGCACAACGTCATGCATCTGAGCGCGGACTAGCTTTCGCGCGCACTGCTTGCGTCAATGACGACAGTGCCGTCATGAGCGCACTTGCGGCACGAGTGGTGTCTGTGTCGTGAACCACCACGTCGTGGTCGTCGGCGGCGGTATCACCGGACTTGCCACCGCATTCTCCATTCTCGTCAATGCGAACGAGAACATCACGGTGAGCCTCTTCGAAGCGTCGTCATCGACAGGCGGGCTCATTCGAACATCTCCGTTTGCTGGTCTCGACGCCGTTGATGAGGGTGCCGACAGTTTTCTCATGCGAGTCCCCTTCGCCCACGACCTTGCGCGCGACGTAGGCCTTGCAGCCGCCCTTACTTCGCCAACATCTGCACATGCCGCTGTATGGCACGAACGACTACACCCGATTCCGCCAGCAATGGTGCTGGGTGTGCCAGCGGGAATGTCATCAGTTGCCCTTGGTTCGCTGCTCTCCCCTTCAGCAAAGCTTCGTGCTGCGCTTGACGTCGTTCTCCCGCGTCGCAAGACAGATCATGATTGTCTTGGTGCTGCTGTACGCGCACGATTCGGTCGCCAGGTGAACGAACGACTGGTCGACCCACTCATCGGAAGCATCTACGCCGCTGACACCAACAACTTCAGCCTCGAGGCGGTTCCCCAAGTGGCTGCACTTGCCACCGAACGAAGCATGTTGCTTGCTGCGCGAAAGACGCGCTCGGCAGCAACTGCAACAGGTCCTGTGTTTGCTGCCCCACTTCGTGGCATGGGAGCACTCACATCCGCTGTACGCGAGCGCATCGAGTCATTCGGAGGACACATCCGCACTGGCGCACGCGTCACATCGGTCACACGTGGTGATGCCGGTCGATACAGCGTCGCATACGTTGATGAGACTGGTCATTCTCAGGTTGACGCTCACGCAGTGGTGTTGGCAACTCCTGCACGACACACAGCTGACATCGTGCGGTCGCTCGACAAAGAAGTGGCCGACTACCTCTCGACTCGCGTGCATGCCTCCGTCGCCTTGATCACCGTTCAAGTTCCAAAGAACCAGTGGAAATCGTCTCTGAACGGCAGCGGGTACCTCGTACCGAAACCCGATCAGCGTTGGGTGACTGCCGCATCGTTCGGCAGCAACAAGTGGGCGCACTGGGTGCCAAGCGA
>JBJTGC010000236.1:0-3984 GCA_046093725.1 Actinomycetota bacterium | reverse complement strand
GGTTCCCCTCGCTGCATACCGGTCACTGGGACCCATTGCTCCAAGCATGTGAGGAAACCGAGACGGTGGTGTGTCTGCACGTCGGTTCATCGGGCTCATCACCCAACAGCGTGCTCACGCCACATGTCGGCTATGTCACCGAGGGTCTCTACCGACGTTTTTTCAGCGACATCGTCGAAGACATCGCAATGCACCTAGCCGGCACACCGGTTCGGGTTCTCAACAACTGACGCTGAGGCGTCAGAACGCGTCGGGATTGGCGACTATCTCTGCCGGAACATCGAGACGGAACAACTTTGCAGCGTTCTCCCACGTGAACTTGCGCACAACGTCATCTGGAATTCCACGGAAGTGTTCTTTCAACATGTCCTGTGTACGCGGCCACGTGGTGTCGGCGTGCGGATAGTCGGACTCCACCATGATGTTGTCCGCACCGATGACTTCGTATTGAGGGAAAGATGACGGATCTTCGATTGCACAGAACCAGAAGTTTCGCTTGAAGACTTCCGATGGCGACAACTCGACGTCATTCCAAGTTCCGTACATCTTGTTGTACGAGTTCATGTGGTCAAGGCGGTCAATCAGGCCTGCCACCCAACCAATGCCACCTTCAGAGAGGCACAACTTGATGTTTGGAAACCGCACCGGAACTTTCGAGAACAACCAGTCAGTTGCGGCGAACATCGCATAGGCAAAAAACAACGTGCCAACTGCATCGCTTGGTGCATCTGGAGCAGTTGCGGGTGATGAGCCCGATGAACCGACGTGCAGACACACCACCGTCTCGGTTTCCTCACATGCTTGGAGCAATGGGTCCCAGTGACCGGTATGCAGCGAGGGGAACCCGAGCATGTGTGGGCCTTCCGAGAATGACAATGCGCGGAACCCGCGAGCTGCGTTCTTTCGAACTTCCTCCGCCGCTTCATTCGGGTCAGACCAAATGGGAAGTTGCATCGGGATGAACCGACCGGGTGCACTTCCACACCACTCTTCCAACATCCAGTCATTCCATGCGCGGGTCATGGCCTTTGAAAGCTCGACGTCTTTCGTGATTTGGTAGAGCCGTTGACCGGCAAAACCGGGAATGAACGAAGGAAAGCACAGCGACGAGTAGATGCCATTGAGGTCCATGTCCTTTACTCGAGCATTGACATCCCACGCTCCCCTACGCATGTGTTCGAAACGAGTCGGATCAAAACTGAATTCATCGACTGGTCGGCCGACGACGGCGTTGAAGCCAACGTTCGGCAACTCGAGACCATCCACCACCCATGTCTCTGTGCCGTCTTCCTTGGAGATCACATGCGGAACGCGATCACCGAATTTTGCAGGAATGCGACCTTCGAACGTATTCGGCGGCTCAACTACATGGTCATCACAAGAAATCACCATGTAGTGACGCTTTGCCCGTTCGGGTTCTGGCAGAAAGGTGACTTTTCCTTTGACATTCTTGGTGAATGATGCGTTGGTCGTGAGGTCATCGAATGACAGCGCCATGGTGGTCTCCTTAGTTGAGAACGTCTGGTTCGTTTGCGATGATGGGCCGCACTGCACCGTCGAAGTACGCGAAACTCGCGCGTTCAACTTGCGATGCCTTGATGCCCTTCATCGGTTCGGCCGGAATCGGAAGTGGTTTCTTGCCAGTCTGAAGAACTTTCCAATAGATCTCACATGCCCGCTCGAATTGAGCGGCTTTGTAAAGCCCTTCTTCCATCGTGGGAGCAGTGACGACAACGCCGTGACTCGCCAACACCGCGACAGATGCATCGCCAATATGGCGAACAAGTTCTGCTGCAACCGTGGGCGTATTCAATTCACCGTCGTACTCATGCACCATCACCATCTCGTCCATGATGATTGCGGAATTTTGGTGAACGATTTCGGGCAATACGCCGATAGCGGCAAGAACTGAGCAATAGATCGGATGATTATGGATGACTACTCGAGCATCTGGCCGAGCCTTGTGTAGTTCGGTATGCAAATGAAAGGCGGGTGTCACGTCCCACTTGCCGCGCAACACTTTGCCCGTCGAATCAATCTCGAGAATGTCGCTCGCCTTTGTCTCTCCCCACCACAAACCCCACGGATTCACCAACATGGTGTCTGTGCCTTCGCGCTGCCACGTGATGTGACCTGAGAGGTTCTCGCAAAATCCGAGATCGTCAAGATGTCGAAGTGCGAGCGCGAGCACTTGCTCGTCGGAGAGCGATCGACCGACACCTGGCATAGACCCCGGCATCCACGCAGCTGCGCCTCCCCTTGGCTCATCCATGTCGACCTCCCCGCCCTACTCCGTCAGCGTGAACGTGCATCTGACGAATCGAATGTCGTCAGTCTTCCTTGATTCGCGTCTCCGTGCAATAGCGACCGCATATTTGCAATGTGATTGCACTTCGTCAGTCTCGTCATTTTGCACCGACACGATGGAGAGATCCCTCACCATGTCGTTTCAGTACATCTTCTTTGAGAGACCCCTTGGCGACCTTGCCGCCAGACGCCATCGGCAAAGAGTCCACAATGATGAAGTACTCCGGGAAGTACTCCTTCGAATAACCCTGGGCATCGAGATGCTCGAGAAGTTCGACCTCTGTGGCTGACCGCCCAGTGTGGAACACCACATACACGCCGACTCGCTGACCGAACACATCGTCAGGCACTGCAACCGCTGCCGACAGCGCCACTGCTGGGTGTGTTGCAACCTGTTCCTCTACCACTCGTGCACTGATGTTCTTCCCACCGCGGATGATGAAGTCAGACTTGCGACCCTCGACTCGCAAGTAACCATCGTCACCAATACTGACGATGTCTCCCATCAACATCCACCCATCAGGCGTGTACAGCTCGTCATTGGCTGCATCATCGTCGTAGTAGCCGGCACAAGTGACCGGCCCTCGCACTCCGGGAACACCTGGTTGGCCGGTACCAGTGATGTCTTCCCCGGTGTCGGGATGAAAAAGTCTTGTTTCCATCACCGGAATCGGTTTGCCACATGTTGAAAGTCGCAACTCGCGCGTGTCGTGGATGGAAGTCGCACTCACTGCACCTGTCTCATTCGAACCGAAGAATTGCAGCACGAAAGCACCCGTTCGTTCTTCGAATTCTGCTGCTCGCGCATATGGGACGGTTTCTCCACCAGTCCACATCACGCGAAGCGATGAAAAATCATGTGCGGCAACTTCGGGATCATTCAGCATCAAGATGAATTGCGTCGTGACTGCTGCCAAGAGACTCACATGATGCTTCTCGAGTGCTTCGATCATTGCCGACGGTGTGAATTTCGGAAGCACGACACAGGGAATTCCGAGCATCGTCGGCGTGAAGTGGGATGTCCATAATCCGAATCCGAATTGAGCCGGTACAACAGACATCATCACGTCGTCAGAGCTGACATCTGCGAGTTGTTCGACCATCTTGTGATACGCCATCCATCGCTGCATGTATTGCGTGACGCACTTCGGCATTCCCGTTGTCCCGGATGTCGAATTCAGTAGCCAGAGGTCATTGGGCCCAAGACGTCGCTGCGCAATGTCGTCATGGAGAATCTCTGTGCGGTCGATGGCCACTTGCCCGTTCACTGTGATGTTCTCGGTGGAGTCACTTCGATCAGGCACGCAGATGTGGCGCTCAATGTTCACTCCACGCGCACGAAGTGCACCTATTACTTCATCCGCGGAGCGGCCGTTCACCGTCGCATGTGTCGCAAAATTCACCGCACCGGTCTTGCGCAACAGATACTCGATTTCGGCGTCTCCCGCTCGCGGCCCAATGCCTACTGCCACCACGCCTGCCTTCTCGGTGCCAACGAATGCCGAATGGACAGAAGGTCCGTCGGGCAACATCACTGCCACCTTCTGGTCGGTACCGATACCCGAGGCAATCAGGGAACTTGCGAAAATAGATGAATAATTACTATATTCAGCCCACGAGAGCACTTCGTCTCCTGCAATAAATGCAGGAGAATGGGCTGATCGCGCAACATTTTGG
>JBJTGC010000235.1:0-8832 GCA_046093725.1 Actinomycetota bacterium | reverse complement strand
CGTCGTGGCCAGCCTCCTCCAGACCAGCTTTGTAGTGCGGCCACATCTCACCTTTTGGTGTGAGCAATCCTTCTCCGAGAATTCGTGCACGGCGTGCACCTTGTGGTCCTCCGTATCCCATCCAAATGGGAATGTGCTGCTGCACAGGTTTTGGAGTTACCGGTGATTCGGGGGACCACATCGCACGAATCTGTGTCGCGCGGTCATCGTTGGTCGAGTAGCGAGTTTTCAGGTTGGCGCCATACAGATCGAATTCAGGCACTCGGTAGCCGGCCCCGAGCCCAAGTTCGAGCCGACCATTACTGAGAATGTCAACGATTGCGGCATCTTCGGCGAGAGCTGCAGCCGGTTGTAGTGGGCCCAAAAGGATCGCTGTTCCGATACGTATGGACTTTGTGCGCGCAGCGACTGCAGCAGCCATTGTGAGAGGTCGGGGCAGGTATCCGTCGGCAAAGAGATGATGTTCCGAGAACCACACAGAGTCGATGCCGAGGCGCTCAGCTTCTTGACACACTTCAATCGCGAAGTCATAGACGCGGTTGATCGGTCGATGGAATTGTTCCGGATTGCGCAAGTCGAATTGAAGACCAATTTTCACGCTTGACATCTTGTCAGAACAGCGTGAGATCAGCCGGCTTGTTGCCGCGAAGTACGTCGTAGTCCACTTCGACGCATGCAATGTCGCGAGAGTCGGCGAGTGTGCGAGCTTGCGGCTTGATGCTCTGGGCAACAAAGATGCCGCGAACCAACCCGAGAGCGGGGTCGCGGCGCAAATATTCGAGATAGCGAGCCAACTGTTCGACGCCATCAATGTCGCCCCGCCGCTTCACTTCAATTGCGACGGTGTCGCCTTGTGCGTCGCGGCAGAGCAAGTCGACCGGCCCGATTGCCGTTTGGTATTCCCGTCGTACGAGGCGCAGGCCACTTTCAATGTGTTCCGGTAAAGCAGCCAAGAGCTCTTGTAGATGAGCTTCGACACCGTCTTTCGACAAGCCAGGGTCCTCGCCAAGCTCATGTGCTGAATCGCTGAGTACATCGTGAAGAAAGATTGTGAGGGTCTCACCCTTGGTGTTCGTCACTTCCCAGCGATCATCGAATTCAGTGATTGTGTTGGGGGCGTTCATCCAATTGAGTGGTTTGTATGCGCCGCCATCGGCGTGAATGGCAACGCAGCCATCGGCCTTCACCATGATGAGACGGTTCGCCTCTGGCAATGTTGACTCGAGACGACCGGCGTAAGACACCGAACATCGAGCAATGACCAGCCTCACGTTCGCATCCTCCTCATGCACGACGATTCCGTGCGTGTCTCAAATGTAGAGAGACCGTCAGGAGACGACGTAATCGCGCATGCGCTTCTGAATGAGCTCGCGACGCTTCTGCAATTCCCGGTAGGTGAGCGAGTTGGTGGCGACGTCGACACCAAGGCTCGCTTTGACACTGTCGAAATTGAATTCGACGGCAGTCGGGTCAATGCCCAATTCCTTGCCAAGTCGCTCACCATGTCGTTGAGTGAAGACGAGCGTGATGTTGGCGACCTCAGCCAAGAGGTCGAGGTCGGGGGCGAGCCGTGCGATAGCGCCGTCGAGAAACACCATGTTCTTCACGTACAACATCAGTTCCTTCGGCAACTTTGCGCCGTAGGCGAGCAGCGACTTCACCACGCGCTGAACTTCCTTCACTAATTCTTCTCCCGACAGCGTCGTGGGGTCGATTGGTTCTGCAAGTCGCAGGTCGACGATGACGTCATCGATGACGGTGTCGAGGGGCAAGGCTCCGAGGTCGCGGAGCGCTGCCACTTGGCCGCGAAGATCGTTCGTGGTTGCGGCAAGCATGAGTTTGAGAAAAGCGAGACGCCGCGTGTCGCTCAGGCGACCCACAATGCCGTAGTCGAGCAATGCCGTGCGTCCATCAGCCATGACGAACAAGTTGCCACCGTGAAGGTCTCCATGGAACACGCCGCGGATGAGCGCACCCTCCATGAACGCGATCATTCCGGTTCTGATGACGGCTTCAGTATCGATGCCGGCGTTATGCATACCGGCCACATCGTCGAAGTTGAATCCTTCGAGACGCTCCATCACCAGAACTCGTTTGGTGACAAGTTCAGGATGTGGTCGCGGCACGACATATCCGTCCTGGTTCAACTCGCGCAGCATCGTTGCAACGTCAACCATGTTCGCGGCCTCCATGCGGAAGTCCAGCTCCTCGACGATGGTCTCGGCGAACAACTCCACCAATGCGGGTGGATTTGCGAGCGCAGCCACGGGAATGCGCCCAATCATGAGAGGTGCAATCCACGACATGACTTTGAGATCTTCACGCACTCGGTCAGACACCGTGGGGCGCTGCACCTTCACAACCACGTCTTCGCCGGTTCGCAGAGTTGCTCGGTGTACTTGGGCAATCGAGGCCGCTGCGAGTGGCGTGGTGTCAAAAGTCGCGAACACATCTGAGAGGCGAGCCCCCAAGTCGCGTTCGACAGTGCGCAACACATCGGCGAAAGTCTCGGCCGGCACTTGGTCGCGACATTTCTTGAACTCACCTACGAGTTCTTCTGGAAACAAGCCTTCACCACTACTGATGATCTGAGCAAGCTTGATGTAGGTAGCACCGAGTTTTTCGATGGCGATGCGAAGTCGACGTGAGAGATCGGCACGAGACTCCTCTGGGGTGTCGAATGTTGAGAACCACAAAACGCCGCGACGACGCAAGTACCAAGGTGCAATGGCTCGACCGAGTCGATACACGACGACGACCAAGCGGCGAAGCGGTGGCACGACGCGACGCTTGGTCAGGGTGGGAACTTCACGTTGCGCGGCAGAGCGAAGATCGATGGCGACCTCTGTCCAAGTTGACCCAGCAGGATCAAGAATCCACGGTGGTTGATCAGAGAATGCACCGAAGGCCAAATCAGCCGCCGGAGCGTGGGGGGTGACGCTCACCTCTGAAGTCTGCCCGTTTGCGTCTGACGGCGTCTCGTCGTGAGGACGATTGCTCATGTGACGAGGGTTATTGTCACGCGGATGAGCAAAGACCTTGACGAAAAGCGCACGCCTGGTCCGTTGGCGGGTGTGCGCGTCGTCGAACTGGGCGTCATGGTTGCGGGCCCTGCCGCTGGTGGAGTGATGGCCGATTGGGGTGCTGATGTCATCAAAGTCGAGTCACCAACAGGCGATCCACTTCGGCACATCTTCGCCGCACTTGGCACTGTTGGCGACTTACCGACGCCGCCCTTTGAGATGGACAACCGCGGCAAGCGGTCCGTTGTGCTCGATGTGGCGAACGAAGACGACCTCAGCACGCTGTTGTCGCTTATCAAAGACGCAGATGTCTTACTCACCAACATCCGATTGCCATCACTCGCGCGTTTAGGCCTTGACCCCGAAACGTTGACCGAGCAGTTCCCCAACCTCATTTATGCGCTACTCACCGGGTACGGACAAAGTGGCCCCGATGCTGCACGTGCTGGTTATGACGTCGGTGCGTTTTGGGCACGATCCGGATTGGCGCAGAACACGGTGCCGTTGGATGCGTATCCGTCGATGCTCGGAGGTGGGGTGGGCGATCACGTCACAGCAATCACGTTGGTGTCTGGAATCGCTGCCGCATTGTTCGACCGCACTCGTACTGGCCGCGGACGTTTGGTGCACACCAGCCTCTTGCGGGCAGGTGTGTATGCGAACAGTTGGACACTCGGTGTGCACCTTCGCTTCGGCCGAGTGGAAAGTGCACGGCATCGCGAAGACAGTCGCACGCCGCTCATCAACCCGTATCGCACGGGTGATGGGCGCGGGCTCTGGTTGCTCGGGCTTGAAGCCGACCGACATTGGCCCAATGTTGTTCGTGCCATCGGGCGTGAAGATCTGTTCGATGATCCACGTTTCGCGACTGCCACGAGTCGCAAAGAAAATGGTGGAGCAATCGTCGGCCTGCTTGATGAAGTGTTCGCTCGCTACACGCGCGACGAGTTGACGAACATTCTGGACGCCCACGATGTGTGGTGGGCGCCGATCAACACCATCGCTGACACCTTGGAAGACCCGCAAGTGATTCTCAATGAAGGCCTTGTCGACATGACACCGCGAGAGGGAGATGAACCGTTCCGCGCAGCGAACAGTCCGATCGACTTTGGTGGCTACACGGTGCGTCCGCGAGCCGTGCCAACTCTTGGCGAGCATGAGCCGCGTTGGTGACACGCAGCAGCTCGAAGTGTCATCGACTCCGTTTGCCCCAGAGGGACTCGAGTACGGGTTCTGCAAGTTCCTTGCGACACACCAACAAGTCGGGAAGCCACGTATCGCGATCGTTGTAGATGAGCGGCGTGCCGTCGATTCGACTGACGTGTAGCCCTGCGGCAGCAGCAACAGCAGCGGGCGCAGCTGAATCCCACTGGTGCATGCCGCCGTCGTGAACATAAATATCGGCTTCGTTCATGACGATCGACATTGCCTTTGCACCTGCGCTACCAAGGCGTAGTGCTTCACAGTTCAAGTCTTCGGCCACGATGACAGCGCAATACGGTGCCCGATTTCGTGACGTAACTAGTCGTGGACGCTCTGACTCTCTGGAACCAACGACGGGTGCCGGGTCAGTGCAGAACACCTCGTCGATTGCAGGTAATGACACTGCGCCAGCGGTGAGTTTGCCTTGCTCCCACAATGCAACATGAACGGCCCAGTCGGCACGTCCCTCGCCATATTCGTTAGTTCCGTCAAGCGGGTCGATGATCCACACTCGATCGGCGGAGAGACGTTGTGCGTCGTCAGCGCCTTCTTCCGACAACACGGCATCATTGGGGCGAGCTTCACGAAGACCAGTCATCAAGAAACGATGTCCGAGCATGTCACCGGTGTCTTTGAGGGTCCACATGGTGGTGCCTTTGGCAACGAGAGATGTTCGGTGGGCGAGGAGTTGTCGACCTGCCTCGCGCGCGAGCGTCTTTGCTAGCTCATGGTGGTTCACGGTTCGCCACAGCGACATGTCGATTGCGTCGTGGGTCACTGCAGACCGCGCTCCAAAGAGATGGTGTCTTTCACCAGCTGGCGCGCTGTTTCCTCATCGGCTCCTTGTGCCACAAGTTCGGCAATGCGTGCTTCGATACGTTCGGCGAGTGCATCACTGAACACATCCACACGTTGCGTGCGCGTGACAGCGGTTGCCGCAAGCAACACGACCGCAGCGAGCGCAGTTGTGCCACCAAAAGTGAGCACCCAGCCCTCGTTGTTGCCGGCGATTGATGACACGATCATTCCGGCGATTCCGCCCACGAAGATGAATGCGCACAGCAATCGGAGTGACTTCACGGCTCGGCCGATTACCTAGCGAGAGGCTTGTACTTGATGCGGTGAGGTTGCTCTGCGGCAGAGCCAAGTTCCTTGCGACGCCACGATTCGTACTCACTGAAGTTGCCTTCAAACCAACGCACTTGGCTGTCACCTTCGAAAGCAAGGACGTGTGTAGCGATTCTGTCGAGGAACCAGCGATCGTGGCTGATGACGACGGCGCAACCAGGGAACGATTCAAGGGCATCTTCGAGTGCGCGCAACGTGTCGACGTCGAGGTCGTTTGTTGGTTCGTCGAGTAGAAGCACGTTTCCGCCACGCTTCAACAGTTTGGCGAGGTGCACGCGGTTGCGTTCTCCACCAGACAAGTCGCCGACGCGCTTTTGTTGGTCGCTGCCCTTGAAGTTGAAACTGGCCACATACGCACGGCCGTGAATCTCGCGTCCACCGACTTTCATGTGTTCGACGCCACCGGTTATTTCTTCATAGACAGTTGCATCATCGTTCAAAGAGTCACGACTTTGGTCGACGTAACTGAGAACCACAGTGTCACCGACGGTGATGGTTCCTGAAGTCGGCGCTTCTTGACCAGTGAGCATGCGGAACAGGGTGGTCTTACCTGCTCCGTTCGGGCCGATGATGCCGACGATGCCAGCTGGTGGAAGAGAAAAGGAAAGATCTTCGATGAGTAGTCGGTCGCCGAAACCTTTACTGAGGTTTTCCACTTTGATGACCGTGTCGCCGAGGCGTGGGCCAGCAGGAATGGCGATTTCAAGTCGGTCAGGACCACGTTCGGCTGCAAGCGCCTCGGCGTGCAACTTGTCGTATGCCGCGATGCGTGCCTTGCCCTTTGCTTGACGCGCTTTGGGCGACATCTTCACCCATTCGAGTTCGCGAGCAAGAGTGCGCGCGCGCGACTCGCTCTGCTTTTCCTCTTGCGCAAGTCTCGTTTGTTTCTGCTCAAGCCATCCGGTGTAGTTACCTTCGAAGGGGAATCCGCGCCCGCGATCAAGTTCGAGGATCCACTTGGCCACATTGTCCAAGAAATAGCGATCGTGGGTGATTGCAACGACAGTGCCGTGGTATTCCTGCAAAAAACGCTCTAGCCAGTCGACGCTCTCGGCATCGAGGTGGTTCGTTGGTTCGTCGAGCAGCAACAGGTCAGGTCGGCTGAGAAGCAACCTGCACAACGCCACTCGTCGCCGTTCACCACCTGACAACTTTGTGACATCGGCATCGTTTGGTGGACAACGCAAGGCGTCCATTGCAATTTCTACGTTGCGCTCCAAGCTCCAGGCGTCGGCAGCAGCGATTTTGTCTTCCAGCTCGGCCTGGAGTGCACCAACCTTTTCGTAGTCGGCATCGGGGTCGCCCCACATGGCCATAACTTCCTCGTAGCGCGCGAGCAGGTCGCGTACTGGTGCAACGCCGTCCATGACATTGCCGAGCACGTCTTTTGCGGCGTCGAGATGGGGTTCTTGTTCGAGCAGACCAACGGTGAAACCGGGGGTGAGACGAGCTTCGCCAGAGAAGCCGTCATCGATACCGGCCATGATGCGCAGGAGCGAAGACTTTCCCGAGCCGTTCGACCCGATGACGCCGATCTTTGCGCCGGGGTAGAAGGACAGCGAGATGTCCGCCAGCACGGTGCGGTCGGGCGGGTAAAAACGGCCGAGTTTGTAACAGGTATAGATGAACTCGTGAGCCACGGTCCTCCCAAACTACCCGCCGACAGTCCCCGTGGGCTTGTCGATGCGGTGATACCGTTTTTTCGCCCGTCGATAAGGCGGCGCATCACCAAGGGGGATTCCCAACAATGATTGCTCTCGAACTTCTCAGTCGCGACTACCTCGGCAACTTCGCCTTCAGGTGGCTGCACGTCGTGGCCGGCATCTGCTGGATTGGGTTGCTGTACTACTTCAACCTCGTGCAAGTGCCAGGCCTCGCCGGTTATGGCGACGAAGGCAAGGCGCGAAACATCACCATCGACCAGATTGCGCGCCGTGCGCTGTGGTGGTTCCGCTGGGCCGCGATCGCCACGCTCGTCACTGGCATTCTCATCACCGGTTTGGTGGAGAACTACTTCGAGAACTTCATGGGCGAGGGCAGCAGTGCCGGAATCGGACACGATGTCGCAATTTCTGTTGGCATGGTGCTCGGCATCCTCATGGCCGCGAATGTGTGGATGGTCATTTGGAAGAACCAGAAAGTTGTTGTCGCGAACGCTGCGAACGTGCTCGCCGGCAAGGAGGCCGACCCATCGGCTGCTGGTGCTGGCCGTAAGGCGCTACTCGTGTCACGTCAGAACTTCATCTTCTCGTTCTCGATGCTCTTCTACATGGTTGGTGCGGCGCACTTCTACAGCGGTGCGTTTGGCGATGCGACTTCAAGCAATGCGTGGACATTCTTCATTGTTTCCTGTGTCATCATCGCAGTTCTGCAGATCAACGCGCTCGGGCTGCTTGGCGGAACTGCTGCTACGAACAAGTTGCTGTGGCCATACGAGAGCCACAAGAACGCCCTCATCACCGGTGGTGTCTTGTGGCTGGTGCTCTGGCTGCTGTCAGAGTTCTTGCTCGCCTGACATCTCGCCTCACTTTGATGCAAACAAAAGGACCGCCCCACGGGGCGGTCCATTTCAGTTCTGGGCGTTGCCGCACTCGGCCTATTCGACGACGAGTGTTGCCTTCATGTTGTTGTGGCCAGGTACGTCACAGATGAGGGTGTACGTGCCGGCCTCGAGCGTGACCGGACCAGAGTCGACGTCACCCTTCTTATTGATCACCAATTTGAAGTTCGGCACCTTCTGGTCGTCTTTCGCGATGATCAAGGTGTGGCGAACCGAGTCTTCATTCACGTAGCCGAAGGTGATGTCACCTGCGGGTACGGGTCCGTATTCCTCGGCGTCGAAGCGAAGCGTGGGCACCGCCTTCACGACGAGTGCACCGGCAGGCACGGTTTCAGCAGGAGCTGATGAGCCACCGCCGCATGCCGCGACGGCAGCAACGAGGCCGGCCCCGAGGGTGAAGGTTTTGACGCGAGAAAAAATGCCCGACATGTGTCGAAATCTACAGAGAAGGCGCTCGTGTGGCACGAGCGAGGACAAGTTTCACAACTACCATTGACCACGCGGGACAACGACGTTCACGCGACCACATTCGAGGCAGCACATGACTGACACCGCCGATCGACAGCAGGATTTCGGAGCCAATTCATGGCTCGTGGAGGAGATGTACGAGCAGTACACCGCTGATCCCACATCTGTCAGTGACGCATGGCGCGAGTTTTTCAGTGATTACAGAAGCATCATGTCAACAAGTAACGGTGCAATCACGACGCCTGCCCCAACTGCGCCAGCAACACCTGCCGCGGCCGCGTCGAACGGTGCCGCAACTACTGCCACCCCCGCTCCGTCTGTTGCTGCCAATGGTTCGAGTGCGAGCGGAGCCTCTTCTGCACCGGCACCCGCAGTAGCTGCAAGTGTCACTCCGGAACCCATTCGCGGAGTCGGTGCCACGATCGTCACGAACATGGAGCGCAGCCTCAC
>JBJTGC010000234.1:0-4178 GCA_046093725.1 Actinomycetota bacterium | reverse complement strand
ACACTGGAGGGCGGCGGGTGTCCATGGGTTCGACACTTCAGCTTCACCAGCGATGATCAAGGTTCCGCCCGGAACCGGCGTTACATCTTCAACAGGCGCAGCTGTCGTGTCGCTACCGCCTCCTGAATCTGATGAATCACTACCGCCACACGCTGTGGCGATGAGTGAAAATGCAATGACGACGGCACCGACTGTTGAAGCAGCCCGTGCACGCTTGGTGCGGTGTCTCATGGATCCCCCTTGTTGCCATGACCCTTGTGTCGGGACGAATCCAGACAGAGCCAACTGAACGGAGAGACTAGTCACTCATCTGAGCCCTGGCGAGCGGACGGCCAGATTGACTTTCTGTCTGAAGAAACGGTTCTCGGCATGGCGAGGCACTAATTTCCGACAGGTGACTGAGCGCGAAATCATGACATGGGAAGTATTCGGAACGGCTAGCCGAGAGCTCGCCCAGCAGATAGCCGACTCAGGCTTTGAACCTGACCTCATTCTCGCAATTGCTCGTGGTGGCTTGCTGCCCGCTGGAGCGCTTGGGTACGCGCTAGCCGTGAAAAACCTCTACACCATGAATGTCGAGTTCTATACAGGGGTCGATGAGCGTCTTCCTGTTCCGATGATCCTGCCCCCGGTACCTGATCTCGTGGAGCTTCGTTTTGCAAGAATTTTGGTCGTTGATGACGTTGCAGACACTGGGCACACCCTCAAAACTGTTGAGGAGTTTTTCAAAGGTCGCGTGAAGGAAGTGCGCACGGCGGTGTTGTATGAGAAGCCACGTTCCGTCGTGCGTTGCAATTACGTATGGAAACACACTGACTTGTGGATCAATTTTCCCTGGTCTGATCAAGGGCCGGT
The DNA here is from genome assembly GCA_046093725.1 of Actinomycetota bacterium. Lineage (GTDB taxonomy): Bacteria > Actinomycetota > Acidimicrobiia > Acidimicrobiales > Ilumatobacteraceae > UBA2093. Next base: position 3,323 of record JBJTGC010000234.1, on the reverse strand, counting down.
CGTACAGCGCGACAATGTCGTACTAGACGCGTGATCGCGTCGCGTGCGTTGAGCATGATTACGCGCACTTACTCAGAAGACATCACGAATAACTGTTAGCGCGGCATTTCGTCCGCTTGATCCCCACACGCCAGCCCCGGGGAAGGTTGCGGCACCAGTGAGATACAAGCCTTTGATGCTTGTTCTGTATCGAGTGAGCTCTTGGGGTTTTCCGAGGAACGCAGCTATTGGTCCGCCTGCGAAGCTTGTTGCGTGGCCACGCGGTAGGTGAAAGTCATTTTCGTAGTCGACCGGGGTGACTGCCCGCCAGGCCTCGATAGACGAAAGGAATCCTGGCTGCACCAACGTTGCAAATTGGTCGAGCCATCGTTGTGGCTCAGGGGAGTTGGTCCACCCGCCAGCAAGTGCATATGGCGTGTAAAGCGCCTCGAGACTGAAGACGTGTTTGTCCGGTGGAGCGAGAGTCGTGTCGATAGTCGAAGGAACATTGACCAGCAATGCCATGCGTGGCATGGTTTGTCCGTTAGTCAACAACTGTGCACCACGATGTAATTCGGTCGAGGAAGGGCTGATCACAGTGGTTGGCGCCACGTCGTCTCCGCCGAGCTCTCGCATCATGTCCGAGTCCAGTCCGGTGAGCTGTGGCAAGTCAGTGATGACCGCATCGATCTTCGATTCGTATCCGTCTTGTAATGGCATCTCTTGCCATCGGTTGATCATCTTGCCTGCGCCTGCCGGAGCGTTGCGAAGCCAACGAACGAATGTGTCGTGCGGGCTGCATGCAGACACCACGACCCGTGCGGTGACGGTCGTGTTGTCGCTCATGTGCACCGAGCTCACATGGTCGCGCTCGCAGTTAATCGCGACGACCCGCGTATTGAGTCGCAGAACACCTCCGCTTCCGAGGTACGACGACAAAATCGCCTCGGGCACTTTCCCGCTACCACCGCGGGGTCGACCCACCGTTGATGCGTGACGAAGCGCGTACGCCATCGCGCCGAGGCCGGTGCCGGGAGTTTCCGGAGACACTCCCCATACAACCGGGCCTTCAACGAGTGCAGGTCCGACCACGGAGTCGTCATCGAAAAACTCTCGCAGCACATCAGCGGCGGACATGCGGCTGTAACGAAGGAGAGCAGGCACTCCACGGCCTCCCCCGCGAGCGACGGTGGCGAGCAGGCTGCTACGCGACGGCGGCTGGGCTGCAGCAGCAAGAACAAGGCGTGCGAGGGGCACCATTGTTCGCGCGTATCGTCGATAGCCGTTCACTGAATTGGGGTGCACCCGATTCAAGGCGTCGAGCGTACGATCGACGTCTTTGTAAATCGGCCAGAAACGTTGCGTTGACCAATCGCCATTGATTTGTGCCGGTTCGACATCGATGTAGTCGAGTCCGTGCTCGGCCAGGCGAAGTTCCTCAGAGACTGGGGTAGTGCGAAAAGTCAGATGGTCGCAGTTACAGATGTTCGCCACGGTGCCAGCAAATGTCTCGCTTGCCGCAGTGCCGCCGACCATGTGGCGAGCCTCGATGAGAAGTGTCGACACGCCGTGTTTGGCGAGATACGCCGCCGTGATGAGGCCATTGTGTCCAGCACCAATCACGACCGCATCAAAATCCGTCTGTCGGTGCTTCATGTTCTCATTGAACCACTCAGATAGGTTGAGGACATGACTCTCCGAGAATTCGGAAATCTTCGTGGTCCGCAGGTGTCACAACAGTTGACCTCAACGTCAGTGTTGGTGCTACCAGTGGGAGCTATCGAGCAACACGGGCCCCATTTACCGCTGAACACCGATTTGGTGGTTGCAGAGGCAGTTTCTCGATCGGCTGTGGAGCGGGTCGGCGAGCGGCTCGAGTGCTGGTTGCTGCCATCTCTTGCGGTGTCCAAGTCGAATGAACATGCATGGTCGGCAGGAACCTTGTGGTTGTCTGCCAGAACATTGCTGTCAGTCCTGGAAGACATCGGCCGAAGTGTGGCCACGACACCCGCGCGAAAATTGGTTTTTGTCAATGGTCATGGTGGCAACAGTTCATTGCTCTCAGTGGCGAATCGAGAACTGCGCCTGAAGTACGGCTTGCAGACCTTTTTGACTCATCCGCACATGCCGGCTGATCAAGGCGGAACTTCGTCAGCATCCGAGATGGGCATGGGGGTGCATGGCGGAGATGATGAGACTTCGGTGATGTTGCACTTACGCCCGGAACTCGTCGACATGAGTCTCGCTGTACGACGCGTGCCAGAGAAATTGGCGACTAACAAGCATGTCCGTTTTGGCGGCACCGTTTCATTCGGATGGCTTTCCAATGATTTCCATGCCGATGGGCACATTGGAGATCCCACGAAAGCGACCGCTGAACGCGGCAAAGTGCTCTTTGATGGTGCGATTGCCGACTTGTGTTCGGCACTCGAAGAGATTCACGACTTCGAATTTGGTCGATAGAACGACAAAGGGGCGGACACCGAAGTGTCCGCCCCAGGTCACGTTGCCGTGACTGTCAGTTGTCAGGGAAGTGCAATCGACGTGTCGATGAACTCGTTCGTGACAATGTCGGCCGGCGTCAGCCCTTCTTTGACCTTTGCACCAGTTGCGGTGTAGACCGGCGTCGCCTTCTCGATGAACGCAGTTACGCGATCGAGATCGAATGAGCCGAGCGTGCCGTCTGGGCTATTGGCTACGAGATTGTCCTCTTGCATCTTGGCGACAGCTGCTGCAGCCTGCCCTGCGTCATAGGCCCAACCGTTGTTGTACTGCTGCACAAGATCGAGAACCAATGCATTGGCACGATCTGGGCTGGCGATGTACTCACGCTGTGACTTCTGGATGGCAGGAACGAGCAATGGCCAGCAAGCCTTGTTTGCTTCGAAGCTGTCCATCGTTGCGCCGATCGACTGTGCGTACGCCGTCCAACCTGCATCGTGGATGTATTGGTAAGCAACTGGCTTCTTCCAGTCAGCGAGAACTTCTTGGTAGAAGTATGGCTCTGACGTGCCGAAGCCCTGCTGTGCATCTTTGCCGCCTGCAGCAATGAAGTTTGCAGGTGTGCCGTCGTAGGTGCCGTCCGCTTGGTCCTTGTCAACGATTCCGGCCTCAACGAGGTAGTCCATGTAGGCCGCACCGTCGAAGTAGCGAATCTTGACTTTGTCAGCCTTGAGGTCTGCAACTGTCTTTGCGTTCGGGTAGGTCGCGGGGTCCCACATGATGATCTGCGGATTGATGTTGAATGGTGCAACCATTGTCATCGATGGCTTCTCAACTGATTGTGAAACCGCTTCGTCCGTGCTGATGAAGCCAGCTGTGATTGCGGGATCTTGGTACATCAT
>JBJTGC010000233.1:0-2130 GCA_046093725.1 Actinomycetota bacterium | reverse complement strand
GTAGCCGATTAAGACGCGAATGATGACCTAGTAGGTTTTTGGCTGTGGGCCACTCACCGCGACGGATTGGCGAATAAGCAACAACTGTTCAAACACCGACTCCATGCGGTGCAGTGGAATCATGTTTGGCCCGTCGCTGGGTGCTTTGTCGGGGTCGGGATGGGTTTCCATGAAGAGACCGTCCACCCCAACCGCAACCGCTGCGCGGGCCAGAGCACCCGCGTACTCACGTTGTCCACCCGATGATGTGCCCTGTCCGCCTGGTTGCTGTACCGAATGCGTGACATCAAAGATCACCGGCGCAGAACTCGCTCGAAGTTGTGGCAGGCCGCGATAGTCAACCACGAGCGTGTTGTAGCCAAAGGATGTTCCGCGCTCGGTGACCAGGACGTTGCGTGCTCCCCCGCTACGCAGTTTCTCCACCACGTTCTTCATGTCCCATGGGGCCAGGAACTGCCCTTTCTTCACGTTGATTGCTCTTCCGGTGGCAGCAGCTGCCATCAACAGATCGGTTTGGCGACAAAGGAACGCTGGAATCTGCAACACATCTACGTGTTTGGCAACAACTTCCGCGTCTCCGCTCTCATGAATGTCGGTGAGCAGGGGTAATCCAAACGTTGTGCCAATTTTGCTCAACATCGACAATCCTTCATCACGTCCGGGTCCGCGAAATCCCGATACCGAGGTACGGTTTGCCTTGTCGTAGCTGGCCTTGAAGACGTACGAGACACCAAGCTTCCCGCAAATTTCCTTCATCGTTCCCGCAACATGTTCAGCTACGGCTACTGACTAGATAACGCATGGTCCGTCAATCAGTACGAGTGGTTGCCCCTCACCACAGACAACCCCCTTGCCCAACTGGGTGTGCATCGGTGCTACATCGGAAGGAGCTGCCAAGGACGGCGTCACGACAACCCCGCTTGAATCAAGTCATGCATACGCAACATACCAACGACATTCTCGTCGTCAATTACTGGTAACACGGTGATTGCCTTCTTGGCATTTCGCTCCATCAATGTGAGTGCCTCAATCGCAGGGACTCCCGACGACACACAGATGGGGGTCGCCGTCATGAGCTCGTTTGCGGTGATTGCACCCCACTTGTCGGCTGGTGTGCGCTTGAGTGCCCGACGCAGGTCGCCGTCGGTAACAATGCCGTCCAATGTGCGCTGGCTCGTGGTCTGAGCAACCAGCACAGCACCGATGGCTTGGGTGGTGAGAGCATCCACTACCTCGGGCAAGGTGGCAGATGGGGTCACACCATGACCAACTTCTCGAGTGGAATCATGAGATCACGCACCATCAAGGTGAGACGACGACCAATTGCACCTGCAGGGTGATTCATTGCAAAGTCAGCAACTGACACGCCCTTGGCGGTCATCCACGACACCGTCATTGCATCGCCAATTGCCATGGCGACTGCCGTACTTGAAGTGGGAACTTGGTCGATTGGAGCTGCCTCGTGTGCGACTGAAGCATCAAGCACGGCATCACAATGACCAGCCAGTGACGACTCACGCTTGCCGAGAATTCCCAACATCGCTGCAGCGCGCTTCTTCACGTAGGGCACGATCGCCAACAACTCACTGGTTTCACCGCTGTTGCTGATCATGACGATGACATCCCCACTGCCCACTACCCCGATATCGCCGTGGAGCGCATCGAGTGGATTCAAATACACCGACATCAACCCCACCGAGGTGAAGCTTGCCGCAATTTTTTGTGCGACAAGACCCGACTTACCCACACCAGTAAGAATCACCTTTCCGGTGCACTTCAAGAGGATCTCGACGGCAGCTGTCGACTCGCGCGAATCGAGACGATGCGCTGCCGCAACGATAGCCTCGGCCTCGGCGAGCATTACTGCCGACAGCGGCGATGTTGCAGTCATCCGTTCACCAGATCTCGCGCACGTTCAAGATCTGCTGGACTATCGACGGAGAGCGTGTTTCGGACATGAGGAACGATCTCGTAAGTATCAATGGTAATTCCATTTTCCAGCAGGCGGAGTTGCTCCAATTTTTCGGCGTTCTCTAGCCGCGACGGCGCAAGGCATGACCACTGGCGCAAGACTTCGGAGCGATAACCGTACATGCCAACGTGCCCCCAATGAACCCCGAGATGTTGCAA
>JBJTGC010000232.1:0-3434 GCA_046093725.1 Actinomycetota bacterium | reverse complement strand
CCACACGATGGGTGACGATGAACGCTCACTGTTCACCGGCCTCGTCATCGGCGATGACTCCCGCCAGCCGCGCTCGATGATCGCTGCTTTTCGAGCCAGCGGCCTTGGTCACTTGTGTGCCGTGAGTGGTCAGAACGTGGCGTATGTGTTGGTGGCATTTGGAGTTGCTCTACGACGGCTTCGACCCACGACACGTCTGACATGCACAGTGCTGGTGGTGGGTTGGTTCGTGGTTGTGACGCGAATTGAACCTTCAGTTGTGCGTGCAGGTGCGATGGCAATTGCTGCAGCGTGGAATTTTCACCGAGGTCGCCAACGGGCAGCGGTAGATGTGCTCGCAATCAGTTCTCTCGTCGCACTCTTCATCGACCCGATGTTGGCGTGGAGTGTCGGCTTCTTGCTCTCTGTCACCGCATCACTTGGGTTGGTTACATTGTCTCGGCCACTTGGCCGCATCATTGCACCTACTCGGTTGGCAACGGTGCTGGCGCCTGCATTGGCCGCACAGATCGCGACAGCGCCGATAGCTCTCACGACGTTTGGTCAACTTCCAGTGATTGCACTTGCAGCAAACTGTGTGGCAACTCCGCTTGCCGGTGTTGTCATGCTCGTGGGGTTGCCGTTGGCGATGATCGCGGCGCACGTTCCTGATGTGCTGGCCGCGACATTGATGGCACCTCTGGAAGCAATGGTGCGAATCGTGTGGTGGACCGCAACCTTGGCGGAGCGAGTGTCACCACGCGGCGTATGGAACGTCATCGTGTGGGTGATGGTTGGCTTTGTCGTCGCCTATCGAACAAGGACCGTCACTCGGGCATCAGAGATGAGCGACAGGGTTGTGGCAACCTATGTGAATGGGCGTCTTTCTTGTCACCGGCGAGGCAGCTCTCGTCGGTCGAGAGGTGAGTCGCCTCGTCGATGAATTGGTGGGCGAGGAAGATCGCACCATGCTCGTCGAAGAATTCGACGCAGCCGACGGAGCGAGTTCTGTGTCTGCCATCACCGATGCGCTCGGCACGCTTCCGCTGTTCTCCGATCGACGAATCGTCGTTGTTCGCAGTGCGCAAGACCTCGATGCTGACGGCGCGGCTGCCGTGGCGGTGGCGCTAGCTGGAAAGGTTGACACCACCGATGTCGTCATCGCGGCAACTGGCCGACTCTCAAAGGCGCTCACGGATGCGTGCAAGAAAGCCGGCGCCACCTCGGTCGGAGTGTCTGTGGGTAACAGGCTTGCCGATCGGCTGCAGTGGGTCGAGGGCCAACTCATCGAAGCCGGACTCAAAGTTGGTCCAGACGGAGTGAAGTTCATCGCCACCTGGCTCGGTGGCGATCACGGTCGATTGCCGGGACTCATCGAGACTTTGCGGTCCACCTATGGGGATGGAATGAAGTTGTCGCGCGCTGACATCGAAGTGTTCATTGGGGAAGCGGGCAGCGTGGCGCCATGGGATCTCACCGATGCCATCGATGTGGGCGATGTGAACAAAGCGTTGGTGATGTTGCATCGCATGATCGGCCCTGGCGAGTCTCATCCGCTGCAGATCTTGGCGTTGCTTTCGAATCGTTACGCACAGATGATGCGTCTCGATGGGCGAGACGTGCAGTCAGCAGAATCGGCTGCAAACATCCTTGGCGGAAAAGCATTCACTGCCGGCAAAGTACTCGATCAGTACAAGAAACTTGGAAGTAGCAACGTCGCTCAGGCAGTGTCACTTTTGGCCCAAGCTGATGTCGACTTGCGTGGCGGCAAAGACTGGCCACCAGAGCTGGTGATGGAAGTGTTGATTGCGAGACTGTCGCGTCTCGCGGGAGGTCGCGGCAGAGTTACTTCGCGGCGTTGATGCGGCGCATCATGCGGCTCTTCTTGCGAGCAGCAGCATTCGGGTGGATGATTCCCTTGGCGGCAGCCTTGTCGATGCGCTTCATGGCAAGACGAAGGTCGTCGCCACTTGTAGCGGTACCGGCACTTGCGGTTGCTGACTTGATGCGCGTACGCAGTTCGCTCTTGACGGCCTTGTTGCGCTCAGCGCGCTTGGCGTTCGTGATGATGCGCTTCTTTTGGCTCTTGATGTTTGCCACGGCTGCAAAGGCTACCGGCGCGCGGGTACCGCACCAACTGCACCGTCAGACATGCCGAAGGGTGAGGTCAGTAGGATGGCGTAGCCCATGGAACTCGCCAAAATCCGCAATTTTTCGATCATTGCGCACATTGATCACGGCAAGTCCACTCTTTCCGACCGCATTCTCGAGCTGACGGGGGCCGTCGACGCCCGTGACATGAGGGCTCAATATCTCGATTCAATGGACCTCGAGCGAGAACGCGGCATCACCATCAAGGCTCAGAACGTTCGTGTCGACTGGAAAGGTACGACGCTGCATCTCATCGACACGCCCGGTCACGTCGACTTCGGCTACGAGGTCAGTCGGTCACTTGCCGCATGTGAAGGCGTCGTGCTCGTAGTGGATGCAGCACAAGGAATCGAAGCCCAGACTCTTGCGAATTGTTATCTCGCGCTCGAAAACAATCTCGAGATCGTCGCCGCACTCAACAAGATCGACCTTCCAGCAGCGGACCCCGATCGCTATGCGATGGAAATCGAGACAGTGCTCGGCATTCCCGCCGAAGACATTCTGCGAATTTCTGCAAAGACCGGAGCGGGAGTCCCCGAATTGCTGGATGCCATCGTCGGTCGGATTCCGGCTCCGACTGGCAACGCAGACGAACCGTTGCAGGCTCTCATCTTCGATTCGCAGTACGACCAATACCGCGGCGTGGTGTCGAGTGTGCGCGTCATGAACGGGCGCCTCACGGCAAACAGCAAGCTGCAATTCATGCAGGCGCGCACTGTTCATGAAGCCATCGAGATCGGCGTGCGTCGCCCCGTCAACACTCCGGTTCCAGAGCTTGGCCCCGGCGAAGTGGGGTATCTCATCGCTGGCATCAAAGATGTGGCTCAAGCGCGAAGTGGTGAGACCGTCACCCTGTTGGCACAGCCTGCGCATGAACCGCTGCCGGGTTATCGCGACCCGAAGCCGATGGTGTTCTGTGGTCTGTATCCGATCGACGGTGACGATTTCGAGAACTTGCGCGAGAGCCTCGAGAAATTGAAGTTGAATGATGCTTCTATCACGTATGAACCAGAGTCATCTGGTGCGCTTGGTTTTGGTTTCCGCTGCGGCTTTCTCGGTCTGTTGCACATGGAAATCGTTAAAGAGCGTCTTGAACGTGAGTTCAACTTGGCGCTCATCGCTACTGCGCCATCGGTGGAGTACCGAGTGTTGAAGACAGATGGTGAAGTCATGGTGGTCGATAACCCCGCCGACCTGCCAGCAAGTCAGAACATCGCGTCGATTGAAGAGCCCTTCTTCAAAGTCACCATCCTTACGCCCAAAGACTTCACAGGCACGCTGATGGACCTGTGCCCATCGCGTCG
>JBJTGC010000231.1:0-2436 GCA_046093725.1 Actinomycetota bacterium | reverse complement strand
GACATGTGGTTGGACGGCACGTACAGCTATCGCGCTCAGTCAGTGAAGAAGGGCAAAGAGAAGGCCTATACGGGGAAGACAATCACCATCAAATACATTGCAGATGCAACGGCAGAAGATGGTGAAGAAGAATCGGCAATTTCTGGTGGCAACAAGACCACCAATACGACCGCCAAGACAACGCAGTCAACAGTTCCTCACGGCACTGCGGCACCCGTGACAGTTGCCCCCACGACAACGTTGGCGTCATCGACGATGACCATGCCGACTGTTGCTGAATCAAACTGGTACACGCCAGTTCGCAGTGCGAGCGAATTCTCCTCGTCTGGTCGGTGCATGCCGTCTCCTGGGGCGAATGTTCCCGCATCGGTGTGCTCAGCGTTGCAGTCGAACAAGACGAAGAGCGAAATGACCACTGTTTTGGCTGGTATCTCGAATATCTATATCCGTACTGACTTCTGCCAGTGGGTGTTCGGCTTCATGGACAAGGGTGTTTCGCTCACCGACGCGCGCGCGAAGTGCTCGCAAGTGAACGCCGCCGCCTAACGAAGAGATCTTCCCTCCACAGTGACAGCGCAACAGCATGGCCCTAACCTTGGGCCATGCTGTTCGCCAAAAAACCATCTGAGGTAGTGAGCGCAACTGATGCGCTGCCAGGTCGCACTGATCAGACAATGCCAGTGCCCGATGCGCACTTTGTTAACGGTGCTTCACTCGTTGGTCCGTGGGCACCCGGAGTTGAGACCCTGGTGGTGGGCATGGGTTGTTTCTGGGGAGCCGAGCGCAAGTTCTGGCAAACCGACGGAGTTGTGTCAACTGCGGTGGGTTTTGCAGGTGGCCACACGCCGAACCCGTCATATGAAGAGGTGTGCTCTGGTCTGACTGGTCATACCGAAGTGGTGCTTGTTGCATTCGACACCTCTCATACGTCACTTGAGGCGATGTTGAAAGTGTTCTGGGAAAACCACGACCCCACGCAGGGAATGCGGCAGGGCAATGATGTCGGCACCCAATATCGCAGCGCCATCTATTGGTCGAGTGATACGCAACGTGATGCAGCGGAAGCAACGCGAGCAGCATTCCAATCTCAGCTCGAGAAGGCTGGCTATTCGACAATCACCACAGAGATCGCCAAGCTCGGACCGTTCTATTACGCCGAGCCGTATCACCAGCAGTACTTGGGGAAGAACCCGAATGGTTACTGCGGAATCGGTGGTACTGGCGTTAGTTGCCCTGTCGGAGTGGTGAAGTCGTAGTCACGTGTTCATGACCCGTTGGTCATGATTCAAACGCAACGGTGTTTGACAACGCCATCTGCTCGGTCGTGGGACGACGGAAGAAGATCAGCATTGAAAGCGCCGCAAGTGCCATGCATGCAGAGACGATCCACCACGAGATATGGAATTGCTGCAAGTCAACTGTCGAGATGTCGAACTGTTGCTGCGACTGAGCTGCCTGTGCACGACCAGTACCGATTTCACGCAACACGGGTGTGAGAACAGACGCGGCAGAGGCAAGTCCGAGTGCGGACCCAATCTGTCGAGAGGTATTGCTGAGAGCGGATCCCATCGCAAACCGCGTCGGTGGAAGATACGCAGTTGCCGCACTTGAGATGGTGGTGATGCACAAGCCAACTCCCGCGCCAGTGATGATCATGAACGGGAAGTACGTGACCCAATAGTTGGCGGTGTCAGAGACGATGAGGTTGAGAGCAGCGGTTCCACCACCAAGGAAAATGGCGCCGATGGTAATGATCACGTGCTGTCCGTACTTCTGTGCGAGTCGACCACCGGGTGCAGCAACGATGGCGGCGGTTGTGGGACCCATGACGAAGGCAAGACCTGAACCTGAGGTGCTGTAGCCCCACACGTTTTGCAGCCATTGGGTGTTCACGAAAAACATCATGAAGAAACCGATGGAGAAGAACATGCCAGCCAAGTTGGCTGCCACAACGAAAGGCAGCTTGAAGAGCGACAGGTCGAGCAGCGGATTTTCTGTGGTGTTGCAACGCCACACAAACAGTGCGAGGAGGGCGACGGCAGACCCGAACGCGATGAGTGTTCCGTTGTCGCTCCATCCCCACTCTTCACCTTGCGTGATGCCGTAGACGATGAGACCGATACCAGGAATCGCGAGCGCGGCTCCGACTATGTCGATGCTGTGATGAGCGGTGGTGTCGATGCTCTCGTGCAGGCTCTTTGCGCCGATGACAAGCGCGAAGATGCAGAACGGCACGTTGATGAAAAAGAGCGAACGCCAGCCGAAACTGTCGACCAGTAGCCCACCAAAGATCGGCCCTACCGCTGCGGCAAGGCCGCCAACAGCACCCCAAATTCCCAGTGCTGCCGCTCGCTTCTCAACCGGGTACTCGGGCAGGACCAAGGCGAGAGATGCCGGCGCGAGAATCGCACCGCCGATTGCTTGCAACACACGGGC
>JBJTGC010000230.1:0-3241 GCA_046093725.1 Actinomycetota bacterium | reverse complement strand
GTACGTGTCTACTGAAACATTTTTGAACGAATACGTCGACGCCATTCGTACAAAAACCACCGCAGCGTTCAAGCGCAGGTATCGCGAGGTCGACGTTCTTCTCATCGACGACATCCAATTCATGGAAGGCAAAGAGGGTCTGCAGGAGGAGTTTTTCCACACCTTCAACAGCCTCCACGGAGCCAACAAGCAGATCGTCATTTCGTCCGACCGGGTGCCCGATGCCATCCCAACCTTGGAAGATCGCCTCCGTGGCCGATTCCGTTGGGGCCTCATCACCGACATTCAGCCCCCGGATATGGAGACCCGTCTTGCCATTCTCCGAAACAAAGCCGAGCGGGACAACACCCACCTCCCGCCGGACGTGCTCGAGTTCATCGCTTCGAATGTCACCTCGAACATTCGTGAGTTGGAAGGTGCCCTCATTCGCGTGACCGCCTACGCCAACCTCACCCGCGAGACCCCGACCATAGAGATGGCACAGCAACAGCTGGCTGACCTCTTGTCAGACACCGCGCCCAAGCATCGCACCGACGAAGAGTTGCTCGCCGAGTGCGCCTCATACCTCGGGTTCACCGTCGAGGCCTTGAAGGGCAAGAGCCGCCAGCGCCCGCTGGTGTCGGCCCGTCAGATAGCCATGTACATCTTCCGCGACATGACCGAGCTCAGCTACCCAGCTATTGCCCGTCTGTTCGGTGGACGTGACCACACCACGGTCATTCACGCCGTCGACAAAACTCAGCGGCTCATGCGTGAGCGCAAGCAAGTGTTCGATCAGGTCACCGACCTCATCGCCAAGTTGAAGAAGGCCAACTGATTCACATGTTCGCTCGTGTTTTTGATGGTGTGGATGACCTTGCGGATTCCGTGTGTGTTCCGTGTGGACACATGTCGAAAAACCACGTGTCGTACACAGCCAACGAAATTGCACGCTTGCAACATGTGCATGGTGCCACTCCGGTGCACACACCCTTATTTGTTGTGACACAAGGGTTTGGTACACCTTCTCCACAATCCACAGCACCTATTACAACTATTAGTTATTAATCAGCCACTGCTAGTGGTAATCGCACGAAAGAAAAACTATGAAGTTTCGAAGTGAACAAGGAATGTTGGCCGAGGCCCTCGGTGCCCTCTCGCGCATTGCCACGTCTCGTAACTCGTCTTCGCCTGCGCTTGCTGGCGTGAAGCTGCAACTGAATGACGACACGTTGGTGGCCTCGAGCACCGACAACGACATCTCGTTGCAGTTCACACTTTCGGTCGGTGGTGAACGAAACGGTCAAACTCTCATCAGTGCACGTCTCTTGAACGACATCGTGCGAGCCCTTCCCAATGGAAAACTCACGGTTGACGTTGGTGCTGACTCCGCGACGCTCAGCGCTGGTCGGTCACAATTCACAGTTCCCACTTTGAACGCCGTTGAGTTTCCTCGCACAACACCTGCGCCGGCAAACCCGGTCACGATGTCAGCGAAAGACTTGTCGTTCGCTCTCAACCAAGTTGTGCGTGCAGCAAGTCGTGATCTCGGCAAGCAACATCTCACCGCCGTGTTGTTGCGTGCTGAAGACACAGGTCTTCGACTTGTCGCAACCGACAGCTATCGCCTCGCAGTGCGCGACATTGTGGGCACTTCAGTGCTCGGGTTCGGTCAGGAATTCCTGCTTCCCAGCCGAGCGCTTGGTGAGTTGCAACGTCTGCTCGACGCAAACGAAGAAATCGGCATTCGTTTCGGTGACATCGAAGCAACTTTCGAAACACCGACAATGCAGTTGACCACTCGCATCATCAACGCCACCTTCCCGCAGTTCAAGCAATTGATCTTGCCGAAGTACGACAACAAGTTGATTGTTGCTCGCGAAGCTCTTGTCGACGCTTTGCGCCGCAGCAAAGTGTTGGCCCATGACAACACCACACCGGTGCGTCTCACTATGGGTGAAAACGGATTGCGCATCACGGTGCAAACAACCGATCAAGGTGCGTCAACGGAAGATGTTGATGCAACATTCCAGGGCAACGAAATCACTGCAGCGTTCAACGCCGACTATTTGCTCGACGGTGTCGACGCAACAGTTGGAGACGAAGTCAGCATCGAGTCGACCGAACCGAACAAACCCGCAGTCATTCGCGGCGTCGGCGATGACTCGTACTTGTACTTGCTCATGCCGCAACGGGTCTGATGCACATTTACCGGGTCGAGCTCATCGACTTCCGTATCTACAAGAACGCGGTCTTCGATCTACACCCAGGTGTCACTGCTGTCGTCGGAAAGAACGCACAAGGTAAAACATCACTTGCTGAAGCGATGAGTTACATCGCGACACTCTCCAGTTTCCGCGGAGTGCAAAATGATGCACTCGTTCGTGAAGGCGCAGACTCTGCCTACGTGCGCGCAAACCTGCGACAAGTCGACGGTCGTGAAGTAGTCATCGAGTGCGAGATCAATCGTGCCGGCCGCAATCGGGTGTTGGTGAACAAACAACGTTTGCAACGCATTCGCGATTTGCTTGGCGTGGCGCGCACAACTGTGTTCGCACCGAGTGACTTGCAACTGGTGTACGAAGGGCCTGGCTTGCGTCGTACTCTGCTCGACGACGCACTTGTGTCGCTGGCACCACGCAACGACTCATTGCGTCTTGAAGTTGATCGCATCGTGCGTCAACGAAATGTGTTGTTGAAACAAGCTGGCGGTCGCCTCACTGACGACATCGCCTCAACGCTCGAAGTATGGGACGAAAAGTTCGCGCAATCTGGCGGCGCCTTGGGCGAGGCCCGCGCCAACTTGGTGGCGAGGCTCACCCCACATGTGCAGCGGGCCTACGAGCAGTTGGCGGGCGAGCCGACCGCGGTCGAGGTGATGTACGAGCCGCCATGGCGTCGCATCGGGCTGGCTCAGGCCCTCGCCGAGTCGCGGGGAGAAGACCTCCGCCGCCAGATCACCACGGTGGGGCCCCATCGCGACGACGTGGTGCTGCAGATAAAAGGAATGCCAGCCAGGTCCCATGCGTCCCAAGGGGAGTGTCGCACCCTGGCCCTCGCCCTGCGCCTGGGGGTTCACACCCTGGTCACCGAGGACACCGGGTCGGCCCCACTTCTGGTGTTGGACGACGTGTTGTCCGAGCTTGACCCCTCCCGATGCACCGCCCTGCTCACCCACATGCCCCCCGGCCAGGTCATCATCACCACTGCGGGGGCGCTGCCGTCCGAGGCACACCCCGATGCCATCATCACCATCTCGAAC
>JBJTGC010000229.1:0-8813 GCA_046093725.1 Actinomycetota bacterium | reverse complement strand
GTGCTGGAGTGTTCGGCATTGCACGAATGACGGCGACACTCGGACCTGCAGCTTCCTGCAACTGTCGAACAGTGACCCCAGCTGCAATCGACACGATGCGCTCTGCCCCTTGAGCGGCAAGTTCTGCACATACCGCAGTTGCTGCTTGAGGCTTCACAGCAATCACCGCTCCCTCGCACGCAACGATGGTCGCACTGGTTCGTACGCCCAATCGAGCGGCAAGAGACTGGCGCTTTTCCGCATCCACCTCGACCACCACGATGTCGTCAGGAGCGATGCCACCTGCGATGAGACCTTCGAGCAATGCACTTCCCATGTTGCCGCCACCAACGATGGACAAGAGGGCGCGTTGCTCGGTCATGACTTCAGGCTAACGCACAGCAGCGCTAGCTGAATTTGCTGGCGAATCCGATGCGGATGATTGAAGGAAAGACTTGCTCAACCACTTGAAACAACGTGCCGATTGCACGGTCAAGCTCGCTCTCACACAAAATGCCCAAGGGCAACTCGCCACGCAGGAAGATGGCGTCTTCTATGCCAATGGAGAAGTGCGCACCGACGAGTTTTTCATTTCGCCGCAACAAGTTTTCGTACAGCACCTCTGCATTTTCCTCGGGAGCAGGCATGACGTAGGTCTCGTACTTCAACGTGCGTTGGCCAAGCAACAACCAGACGGTGGTGAATTCCTTCGATTCGCCGCGCATGCGCACGAACCATCTGCGCTCGTCACCTTCCAGTCGATCAATGGCCGCGATGTTCGAATGGTTGTGTGAATATGCAGCAAGCCACTCGTCGATGCGACGCGCTAGGACTCCCAGCTCGGGCTCGTTGAACAGCTCGCTCACAGTTCACCTATGAGCACATGACTCGGTCGCGTGCTGCCAAGTCGGCATACACGCGTCGCAATCTGGCAGCGGCAAAGTTCCATGTGTATCGCCGTGCACGCTCTGCAGCATTGATGCCGAGAGTTCGAGCCAGCACGGGTTGGTTAACGAGGTCGGTGACGTGGCAGGCAAACACATCGGGATCCCGATCCGCGACGAGATACCCGGTTCGACCATGTTCGACAATGGTCAGCAAACCACCAACTGCATTGGCGACAACAGGCGTTCCACATGCTGCAGCTTCCAACGCGACAAGTCCGAAACTTTCGCTACGACTTGGAACCAACACCACGTCTGCTGCGCGGTAGTACGTGCTGAGAATGTGGTGCGGTTGTGGCTCGATGAACTGAACACGATCAGCAACACCCAACTCGTCGATCAGTTCAATCATTCGATGCAATTCAGCTACGCCCTCGGTGCCGCTCGCACCACCGACGACAAGCAAACGTGCATCTGGTCGAGGCACCATGGACAGAGCGCGAATGGCGACATCGAGGCCCTTCAACGGTTGGATGCGTCCGACGAACAACAACACTGGCTCGTCACCCAATTGCAATGCATGCCTGGCCCCGCGCTTGTCACCAGGAGCAAAGAATGCGTGTTCGACACCTGGGGCAACTATCTCGAGGGTGCCAGGTGGAGTGCCGTACAACTCGATGAACTGACGCTCTTCTTCTGAGCAACTGACACAAATTGCGTCAGCACACCCGATGATGCCCATTTCGGCTTGCTCACGAAGTTGCGACTCGGGGTCGCCACCTTGGGCTTTCACTCTGGCAAACGTGTGAAAGGTGGTGACCAGAGGAACATTCAAGTCATGTTTCAAACTGTGGCCGGCAAGTCCGGATAACCAATAGTTCGCATGTACGACATCGGTTCCACCGTTGGCAAGTACATGTTGCGCCACTTTGTCGGTGAATTCAGGAACGATGGACACCAATTCGTCTTTTTGCATGTCAGGGTCGCCTGCAGGAATGTGCACGATGCGGTGATTCGGTTCGACTTCCACCACTGGTGGAAGTCCTTCACGCCACGCCCGGGTGTAAGTGGTGCAGTCGATACCTGCGTGTGCAAGACCAGCAACAAGTTCGCGCACGTACACATTCATTCCACCACCGTCGCCAACACCAGGTTGAGCGAGTGGGGATGTGTGAAGAGAGAGAACGGCTACGCGTTGCACAGGAAGGTCAACCTACCCATGAGGCAGAACATTCCCGTCTAGTGCGAAGAAGGTGGCTCTACAGGACCGACATACGAGCGATACACGCTGAGAAGTGTCTGTTTTTGCTCTGCGGTCAGATGTGGATCAGCAGCAATTGCATGCGGCACGCTGGGAGACGACTCATGAGCCTCTGGGTCGAGGATGCCGGCACGCACGTACAGACTCTCGGAAGAGATCTCTAGAGCACGAGCAATCTGTTGAAGGATGCTCGCCGATGGTCGACGAATTCCGCGTTCAATCTGCGACAGGTAGGGGTTTGAAACTCCGGCCGCTTTTGCCAAATCGCGAATGCTGTGTTGCGCAGCTTCGCGCTGTTGTTTGATGAAGTCACCCACGTCGCGAAGGCGATCCGACGGAGACCGATCAGAAGATCTGTCGTGAGGCGAAGAGTGCTGTTCTGTCATCTGTTCTCGAGCACTGCGCCAGCACCGCCCTCTTTCAGGCGCCGCACAAGCTCGGCGGTGAGCGCATCGATTTGCTCGAACAAATCATGACGGTCGCGAGAACACGACTGCTCGAAGAGGGAAAGTGCGCTGTCGAGCGCCGACAGCGACGAATCTGACAATGAATCCAGGTCTTCAAAGTTGAATTCAGCACAGAGTTCATCGAGTTGCGCTGCGAGCGGGTCGTCCGTCGGCACGATCGTTTCACGAGGCGGCCGCGCACTTCCTCCACCGTGTTGTTGCCCGAATACATCTGCAAGTCGCGCCGCAAGGTCTCGTGAATCTGCCGGGGCACCGCTCACACGCCGACGTTGTTCGTCACGCACCAAATCGATGCGACCCTGAGCGAGACGTCGCACAAAGGACACGACGTCTTCTTGGCGTTGCAACTCACTGCGTTGTGCACGAATATCTGCGAGAGACAGCGAAGAAAAATCAGTCATCGGCATCCTCCAGATACAGGGGGCAACACAGCAACTTCGTCTTCGTCGGACACTCGCGTGGACCGACTCGCTTCCTCGCCGTTCAGCCACACTTTGCACGTGGTGAGCACGACACCAAAGTGAGCGCCGTATTTCGCCACCGCCGCCTCGAGCACGTCACTGATTGTGTCACCAGCAAGAGTGTCGGCGGCGGTTCCTGCCGCCTCACGTGCTGCGGCGAACAATCGCACCCGCGCCATAAGACGAGCGTACTCGTGGCGATACCCTTGAGTTCGTGCCTTCTGCTGCCTCGTCGACGAGCTTTCTCGTCATCCGACATGGTGAAAGCGAATGGAATGCACAGCGACGTTGGCAAGGACAGGCCGACCCGCCGCTCACAGATCTTGGTCGTACTCAGGCTCATGCTGCCGTCGAGAAACTTGGCTCGTTCGATCTGCTCGCGAGCAGCGACCTGCAGCGGGCACGAACCACAGCAGAAATCATCGGCCACCGCCTCGGAATCGAAGTTCTTCCGGCTGACCAACGACTCCGCGAGACCGATGTGGGCGAATGGCAGGGATTGACCATCGAAGAAATCGAATCGGCATACCCCGGATATCTGGAACGTCATGAACGTCCCCCGAACTTCGAGTCCAATGAGTCAGTCATTAGCCGCTTCACCGCTGCGCTTGCCGATTTGTCTGAGGTGTGTCCGGGCGGACAAGTACTCGTGGTCGCACACGCCGGAGTTCTACGTGTCATGAGGCGCGCGCTGGGTGTGAGTGATCCGCGCATTCCCAACTTGGGTGGGTGCACCTTTACTTTTCATCGTCGTCCAAATGGCTCCGATCTCATTCCTGGCGACATCGTTGAACTTGTCGATCATGGCGCCATAAGCGAAGCCCTTTAGAAGACACGGTCACGGAACTCATGTTTGGTCGCAGGCTTGACGACACGTACGCACCCGAAGTTCGTGAACATCTCACCACTCTCACAGTTGCACGTCTGGTGTCGAATGCGTGTTATCGCTTTGCTCCTCCGTTTGTGGCCACCATCGCGCGTGGTTTCGATGTAACGGTCAGTCAACTTGGGCTTGCGCTGATGGTTGGCGAGTTGGCTGGCCTACTTGCACCCTTTGTCGGAAAAATCATCGACCGAAACAGGCGTCGCAACTCAATGCTCGTCGGAATGTCGGCGATTGTTGCGAGCGTCTTGCTTGCTTCCGTGTCAAACAGCGTGGTGCTTTTCACCGTTGCGGTGTTTGCTCTCAGCGTGTCGAAGGTCATCTTTGATTCATCAATGGTGGTGTGGATCAATGACCACGTCCCGTATGAACGACGTGGCCGCGTCATCGGCATCATCGAGACTTCCTGGGCGCTCGGGTTGCTCATCGGAGTACTCGCAATGGGACTCGTCACCGAACTCATCAATTGGCGTGCCGGATATCTGGTCGGCGCAGTGGCGATGTTCCTGTCGCTTGCAGCTGTCGCACAAAAGCTGCCAGCCGAACCTCCACGTCCCTCCGAAGATTCCGGTGTCAGAGGATCTCTTCGTGGCTCACCACTCTTGATTGTTGGCACGATGTTTTGCCTCATGGCCGCGAGCCAGTCATTGGGAATCACCTTCGGTGCGTGGCTCGAAGATGATCACGGTGCAAATGCCGCCGCCATCTCCGGCGTTGTCTTTTTTCTTGGCGCGCTCGAACTGCTCGCAAGCATCACCAGCGCTCGCCGCACTGATACCTGGGGCAAAGAACGAAGCGTGATGTACGGCGCAGCCATCATGGTCCCTAGCGGACTGTTGATGGTGGTTGGTGCAAGAGAAGTACTGCTCGGGCTTGTGCTCTTCATCGTGTTCATCGGAGCATTCGAATTCGCGGTGGTGAGTGCGTTGCCGATTGCGGCCAACCTCATTCCCGGAAGCACGGGCGTCGGACTCGGGGCGGCTGTCGGAGCCGGAACATTTGGTCGCGCGGTCATGTCGGCGATTGCGACAGCCCTCTACGAGTCACATGGGTTTGCAGCTCCAGGGCTGGTCGGAGCTTCATTGGCCCTCGTGGCCGGGCTATTGACGTTCGCTTACTCGCGAACGCAACACGTCACCCTGAAGGGTGCGAATAGCGATTTGTGATTGGCATACGTCGGTCTTTGCCGAATGCCTTTGTCGACACGCGTACGCCCGGCGCACACTGACGACGTTTGTACTCGTTCAGATCGATGAGTCGGGCGATGCGTCGCACCACCGACTCGTCAAATCCGCGGGCAACAATTTCAGACACGGTGAGATCACCATCCACATATAGGCGCACGATGGGATCGAGCACTTCATACGGCGGAAGACTTTGATCATCGCGTTGATCTGGACGCAACTCTGCTGACGGGGGCTTCACGAGAACTGACTCGGGAATGATGTCTCGACCTGCTCGTTCATTGACGCGCCGACACAGTGCGTACACCTCGGTCTTCAAGACATCTTTGATGACTGCATAGCCACCCACTGAGTCGCCATAGATCGTGAAGTAACCAACAGCCATCTCGCTCTTGTTGCCTGTTGTCAACACCATCCAGTTGAACTTGTTCGACAATGCCATCAGAGTCGTGCCGCGACAACGACTCTGCAAGTTCTCTTCAGTGAGGTCGGGCTCACGACCAGAAAAAGATGGTGCAAGCATCGACAGATATGACGTGAATGCCTCTTCAATCGGAACCACGCGGTGATCAATGCCGAGATTCACTGCCAATGCTTCCGCATCGTCGAGTGATCCTTGACTGCTGTAACGCGACGGCATTGCTACACCGTGCACATGGTCAGCACCGAGCGCTTCAACTGCGATGCACGCGACGAGTGTTGAATCGATGCCGCCAGACAGTCCGATGAGCACATCGGTGAATCCGTTCTTGCGCACATAGTCACGGGTGCCGAGTACGAGTGCACGATACATACGGTCGATGTCGTCGCTGGCTTGGGTTGATGCTGTCGGGAGTTGACTTCGCCCGTCAATGTCGAGATCGACAACGAGAAAATCTTCCTCGAATGATTTGCCACGCGTGACGACTCGTCCTGCAGCATCAATGACGAGGCTGGCACCATCGAACACCAACTCATCTTGCCCACCAACCTGATTGACATAAACGATGGCGCACGAGTTGGTGCGTGCACGTTCAATGAGCATCGCTTCTCGCTCGCCGTGTTTGCCAGAGTGAAATGGCGAACCGTTCAAACTCAACACAATTCGCGCACCGGCAGCGACCTGTTTGTTCACGGGTCCGTCGGCTGCCCAGATGTCCTCACAGATCGACATCGCGCACACAGCTTCACCGAGATTGAAGACCCCGTGGTCGCCTGCATCAGGTCCCGGCGTGAAGTACCGCTCTTCATCGAACACGGCGTAGTTCGGCAGAAGTCGCTTGCGATAGACCGCCTCTATGCCGCCATTCGCGCACAGCGCCGCAGCGTTATAAATATGGTCACCGTCGGCGTCGACAAACCCGATGAGTGCCCGGCAGTCGCGGGTCTTCTCTGCGAAGCGACGGACTGCCAACACATTGTCCTCAACAAATCGACGCTTCAACACGAGATCCTCTGGTGGGTAACCGACCAACATCAACTCGGGAAACACAACGACGTCACAGCCTTCGCCTTCGGCCCGGGCGTACACATCTTCCGCACGAGCGGCATTGCCAGAGATGTCGCCCACGGTCGGATTCACCTGGGCCAGCGCAATCCGCACGCCACTCGACTTACCAACCGTCACAACAAGCGAGGCTACCCACGCGTCACCTCACGCAAATCGGGCCGCTAGACCCTGAAATTCGGCCGTCATCGACTGACGAGCACCATTTCTCGGCTCATTTCACACTGCTGTAACAGTCGGGTTACAGACAAGCAAAGGCTTCTTGGCAGGCTGTAGCGACTCAATCACTCGGACGACGCTCACTCGATGGGTAGGTCCCAAAGACAAAGGACAGCACTGTGCCCATTCAGGCCGAATACATCTGGATAGACGGAACAAAGCCCACCCCCCTCCTTCGTTCCAAGACAAAGGTCCTGCCGGATTACGCCGGCGCGATCTCTGACATGCCAATCGACGAGTGGGGTTTCGACGGTTCGTCAACCGAACAAGCAACTGGAGAATCCTCCGACTGCATCTTGAAGCCGGTGTTCCACTGCCCCGATCCCATTCGTGGCGGCAAGAACGTCATCGTGATGTGTGAAGTGTTGCTCGCCGCTACTGGTGAACCACACCCCACCAACACACGCGCAGCATGTGAAGCAGCTGCGAAGAAGTACGCAGATGCAGAAATGATCTACGGCATCGAGCAGGAATACACCATGCTTCGTCTCGACGGAACTCCACTCGGATTTCCTGAGGGTGGTTACCCAGCACCGCAGGGTCCGTACTACTGCGGCGTCGGTGCAGGTCGCGTGGTCGGTCGCGAAATCGTCGAGCGCCACACGAAAGCGTGCATCGATGCAGGCCTTCGAATCTCTGGCACCAACGCAGAAGTGATGCCTGGCCAGTGGGAATTCCAAATCGGACCATTGAGTGCAACTGCCGTCAGTGACCATCTCACAGTCGGTCGTTGGTTGCTCCATCGCATCGCCGAGGACTACGACGTGGTCATCTCGTTCGATGCGAAGCCCGAGAAGGGTGACTGGAACGGTGCAGGTGCACACACCAACTTCTCAACCCGTGCCATGCGTGACAACTATGAAGCTGTCATCGCCGCGTGCGAGAAGCTCGGAACGCGAGTAATGGAACATGTCGAGAACTACGGACACGACATCCAGAGCCGCCTCACCGGAAAGCACGAGACTGCGCCGTGGAACAAGTTCAGCTACGGCGTGTCGAACCGCGGTGCGTCGGTGCGTATTCCGTGGCAGGTCGCACGCGACAAGCGCGGTTATGCAGAAGACCGTCGTCCGAACGCCAACTGCGATCCTTACTTGGTCACGCGGTTGATCCTCGAGACCGTTCTCGGTTAAGGAACTGCGGTTCCACACCGCAATTAAACGACATCTGCGGGGGCCTTCGGGCCCCCGCAAGCATTTATGGACCGAACAACAATTCGGTGCGGAGATTGACAAGACACACGGCAGACTGGCGAGGTGAGCGAGATGCTCGATCAACAACGTGACTACGTATTGCGGACAGTGGAAGAACGCGGCGTGCGTCTGGTGCGCCTGTGGTTCACCGACGTGCTCGGCACGCTCAAGAGCTTTGCCATCAGCCCGGCAGAGCTCGAAAATGCACTGAACGACGGCATGACATTTGATGGTTCGTCCATCAACGGATACAGCCGCGTGCAGGAAAGCGACGTGCTCGCAATTCCCGACCCGAACACATTCGAGGTCATGCCGTGGGTCGACCAGAAGAGTGCAGAAGCACGGGTGTTCTGCGACATCCACAAACTCGATGGCGCACCATTCGAAGGTGATCCACGTCAGATTCTTCGTCGCAATCTCGATGCAGCGCGTGCTCAGGGTTTCGAATTTCTTCTTGCTCCCGACATGGAGTACTTCTACTTTGCACCTCCGCAACCCGGCGTTGCGCCCCAGCCCCTGGATGAGGGTGGCTTCTTCGATCTCACAAGTTCAGATGTCGCCTCCTCGCTTCGTAAAGAGACCATCCGCACTCTCGAGACCATGGGCATTCCTGTGGAGTACTCATTTCACGAAGATGCACCGAGCCAACAAGAGATTGACCTTCGCCACACTGATGCGCTCACCATGGCCGACAGCGTCATGACATTCCGCGTTGTGGTGAAAGAAATAGCTGCATCACACGGAGTGCATGCAACCTTCATGCCCAAACCATTGGAGGGCGTGCAGGGATCTGGTA
>JBJTGC010000228.1:0-7727 GCA_046093725.1 Actinomycetota bacterium | reverse complement strand
TCTCGATTGTCTTTGCACTGGTCTCTCTTGCTTTAGTGTCAGTTCGTCGAAGCAGGCTTGGACGCCAAATGGTGGCGATGAAAGATTCGCCGTTGGCCGGAGCAATGCTCGGGATGAACTTGCTGAAAGTAAAGACGGTCGCATTTGCGCTCTCTGCCGCTATCGCATCGCTCGCTGGCGCTCTTGACGCAGGCAAAGTTCCGCCCGACCGATACGGACTCGATAGCAGTCTTCCCATCTTGTTGCTCGCCGTGGTTGGTGGCATCAGCTCCATCGGTGGCGCATTCTTCGGAGGCGTCATGTTGGGAACCAACTCGGTGATGGCAACTGCAATTCCATCTCTTGCAAACATCGCCAAGGTGACACCTGGTTTCATCGGAATGACTTTGGGTCGCAACTTGAACGGCGTGTCTGCCCAGATCGGTGACGGGTTCAGGCCGGTTATTGAACATCGACAATCAGTAGTGGTCGCCCTCCTCGGACCGGCGGTATTTTGGGTGCTGGCAACGTTCAATGTCATCACCAACTGGCAATTCTTCGGTCTGCTGTTCATGTGGACACTCGGAACCATTGGTCTTCTGCCCGCAATTCTTGGCAACGACACCAACTTGCGAAACACACTGCTTCCGCTCTCGACAATTGGTCTCATCGTCGGTTTCCTGGCAACAACAGTCGGCCTTCCTACTGGCGGTCGAATGTTGTGCCTCATTGTCACCGCAACGATTGTCGTTCAACTGGCCCAAAGAAAGATGATCCAAGAACCAACGACAGCATCAATTACTGCCGAGTCACCGGACCTCGCAGGTCTCACGACGCCGTTTTCTGCACGCGAGTTGCAAGAAGTTGACGATGCAATCGGAGTTGTTCCATGAGCCCGCTTCTCGAAGTTCACGCGGTCACTCAGCAGTTCGGAGGCGTGACTGCGCTGGCCCAAGTCAATCTCACGGTCAACCGTGGCACCATCACCGGCCTCATCGGACCAAACGGTGCAGGCAAGACCACACTCTTCAACGTCATCTGCGGGGTACGGCCCCCAACTTCGGGTTCAGTGCGCTTCGACGGCGTCGAAGTCAACAACGCTGGCGTCCACGAACGAAGTGCAATGGGAATTTCACGCACATTCCAGCGGCTCGAGTTGTTCTGGACACTGACCGTGTACGAAAACGTTCTCGTTGCAGCAGAGTTGGCCGCTCATCCGAATCCGGCCGAGATCGCCAGACAAAACCTCGAATTGCTTGGTATCGATCACCTGGCTGATGCGACGGCAGGTGAATTGTCGACTGGCTCCGCACGACTTCTCGAAGTGGCGCGAGCCCTTGCGACGTCGCCCAAATTGTTGTTGCTCGATGAGCCAGCGTCGGGTCTTGACGAACGAGAGAGTGAACAGCTCGGCGAACTTCTCAAACAACTTCGAGATCGAGGAATAACAGTGCTCGTGGTGGAACACGACATGACTCTCGTGATGGGAGTCTGCGACGAGGTCTATGTTCTCGATCTGGGTGTCAATATCGCATCTGGCAAGCCTGATCACGTGCGCACTCACCCTGACGTCATCCGCGCCTACCTCGGCGCACAAGTCGGTGAGTCATGACCGCCAACCCGATTCTCGAACTTCGCCACGTATCGGCTTCATATGGGGCAATCGAAGTACTCCACGATGTCAACATCAATGTGGCCAAAGGTGAAGTCGTCGCATTGCTGGGTCCGAACGGCGCGGGCAAGACGACCACCATCAAGGTGGCATGTGGCCTAATGCGTCCGAACAGTGGATCACTTCACATCGCCGGACAAGATGTCACCGGAGTGCCAGCAAACGCACTTGCACGTGTTGGTGTGTGCACCATTCCAGAAGGTCGTGGCATCTTCCCGAATCTGTCGGTACGCGACAACATCATCATGGCGGCACGTGATCGCGCGAGCATTTCTGTCATCGAGGAACGGTCCTACTCTCGCTTCCCCATTCTCAAAGAGCGTCGTGACCAATTAGCTGGCACCTTGTCCGGAGGCCAGCAACAGATGCTGTCGCTTGCAAGAGGTCTTGCGACAGATCCAGTGGTGTTGATGCTGGACGAGATGTCCATGGGACTGGCTCCGTTGGTTGTGGCCGAGTTGTACGAGCAGGTGACGGCAATTGCAGAATCTGGCGTGAGCGTGCTCGTGGTGGAGCAATTCGCTCGCACCGTCCTTGGTGTTGCCGACTCAGCTGTCGTCTTGTCACACGGACACGTTCGCTTCGTGGGCGCTGCCGACCAGCTTGATGACGAGACATTGTCACGGGCATATCTCGGTTCGTGATAGAGAATCAACCAAAGGGGGAACCAATGAACGAGGGTCGAGTAGAAGAATTCACGCGTGAAATCGCAGCGCTGAAGACGAGTGGAGCAAAAGGTGACACCGAGAAGCGACTACTCGCTCTGGGCAGCCTCTTGATGATTGTCGGAGTCGTGCTCGCAGTCGTCGGCGGTGTTCAAGTTGCGGGCACCACGAATGCTGCTGACCAGATGGCGGCAATCGCCACTGGAGGACTTCTTGGTTTGGTGCTCGCAGTGGTCGGTGCTGCGCTTTTCTTGCGCTACTCGATCGGTCGCTTCATGCGTTTCTGGGCTATCCGCCTCATTCACGAGCACCGCAGCGAAACTGATCGCGTCATTTCGAGACAGTAACGGTTGCGACAAGGTTCTTCGTCGCCGAGCCAGACGAGGTCTTTGAAGTCACACCGATTGCCAGTTGATATTGACCTGGTACGGGTAGAACTCCCTCAGAAAGATACGTCTTGGTGGAGGCTCGCGAATTCTTTGCTTGTGAGACTGGCCAAGAAAACGATGCGCCCATCCACGAAGCTGGTACTTGAGACAACACTCGCCAGCGCACCGAAGTAACTGTGTCGCTACCCACCATCTCTAGCCGTCGCTTACCAACGACAAGCCCGTTGATCTTCGGGCGCAACGTTGATCGCCCACCGGCGGGTTCGGAGAGCGAAAGAGACGTGGCGAGTTTCACCAGTCGGCTGGGCGCACGAATTCCGAATGTCCACCATGTGCCATCTTCGCCCCCCATTTCATGTCCGTCTTCTGACAACACATTCCATCTGACCAAATACCAACCGGACATACTGGATTGAAACGGAACCGAGAACTCTGTGCTGTTTCCAGTTGTCAACGCACTCAAATCTCCAGAGACCAACTCACCATTCGAGCTGAAGACGGTTATGTAGTCATCAGTGGATCCAAGACCTGGCTCCCCAACTTTCAACATCACCGTCTGTGGCGGTTTTTTGAGATTGACGTGAGGCGACGGAGATTGACCACGAAGCGGTGCGTGAGATGGAAGAAACCCAAGTATCGCCGCCACAAGGCAACTACCGACTGACGACGACTGAAGCTTCACATTACGCCTCGTCAGTTGCCAACAAGATCCTCTTGTCATAAAGACCAACCAGGGTTCCCCGTTTGATACCAGTTGAGGTCATCGTGAATCGGGAATTGCCATTTGCGTCCAGGGTCACAGTTCCCACTTTGGCTCCGGACGTCAGACGAAGTTGATACTGAGCCCCTGCCTTCGAGACACGGTCATCGACGGTCCCACTCATCACGCCTAATCTCGCGTTTTTCAACGACAGGGTGAACTCGCCACTCCACGAGGTAGAGCGAGCGAAAGCACCGTTGACAGAACGGCAATACGTGAGACTGCTGGCCGTTTTCGTCGGTTTGTTACCCGAGAACTCGACGATATTTGTCGTGCTGGTGCCAATTGTGATGCTTGGAGTGTTCCCACTCGTTGTCCAATCGTCATAGAGAGCGGAAACAATCGAGTCTGATTCAGAACACTTCGCGTCGAAACTGGCTGTTGCTGGTGCAGCGACTGAGCCTGCCCCCTGCACCCCTACTCCGAGTCCGGTGACATCGCAGTACTGCATGGATGGGAAATAGACCTTTGCTCCTTCTGCCGTGTTGACATTGCCCGCAGCAACTGGCAGTCCGTACGACCTCAACTGAGTGAGTGTTGGAAGTTTGACGGTGATACCCAGCATGAGTGTGTCACGTGCGGCGTAGTCGTTGTTCACAGCAGGCAGAACAAACTGATCAAAAACAATTGACGAGACGCGCTTCAGCGTCGGATTTGTGGGGTCTGCCGTAGTCTTCACTGTCGCCCGGTACCCACCCCGATTCACCGCTCGCACTTCAGGAAAGATGAAGTTCCCAGTGGAGCTTCTTGGCATGAAGACTTCAAGTGACGTTGTGTCATATTCGCCATCAGGGTTTGCGGCCGTTCGCGGCCCTGAACAACCATGACCAGGAGCAAACGAGACCTCGTAGGTACCCCCTGAGGCATTGACCGCAAGTCCCGACACTCCGGCGACATACACGCCAACATGGGCACTTGCCGGGGCCGGAATGAACAAAGCGGTACTGAGAATCGCAGCCGAAATGAGGATGGAAATTCGTTTCATGGACATATAGACCGCGATGGCTCCGAAAAAGTTCCCCCACTACACTTCCAATATGCGTCGTAAAGCCCCCATGTCTACGGGCGACATCGAGGAACTTGTTCGACAGCACCAGAAGACACTTCGTGCCTATGCATTCTCATTTGTCCGCGATAGTCACGCAGCAGACGACATAGTCCAGGAAACGCTCATTCGGGCATGGCGATATCTGCCAACATTTCGCGGAGAAGGTTCTCTACAAGGTTGGCTCATGCGCATTTGCGGAAATGTCGCTCGCACATACCTCCGGAAGCATCCACCACACAGGACTAGCCAAATTGAGGAAGAGATCCCAGCACGTGGCGATGCGACCTCACAAAGTGACCTCAAATCCCTCATCTCTACGTTGTCCGTCGAACATAGAACCGTTATCACCCTGTGTCTCATTCTCGGCTTCCCATACGACGAGGCAGCCGAGATCTTGGAAGTACCAGTTGGGACGATTCGATCGCGGTTGTTTCGAGCACGTGAAGCTCTCGTACTTGCCATAAAAGACACCGAGACAACGCACGCGAAGGCAGTCTGACCGTGGATTGCGTCGAGGCGCAACACACACTTCTTGCTCCGCTTGCGTCAAGTGACAATCGTGTGGCAGCGAGAGAACATGTGCTCAGCTGTGCTCTTTGTTCCACATCGCTCGATGTCGATGAATTTCAAGAGAGCTTGATTCTTCGACTTCAGCGTCGCACCGATGGACAACTACTGCTGCGTGCAACCCTCATGCTTCTTGCGGTCGCTCACGTATCTCTGTCAGTTCCATGGCTTCTGGGGATGAACTCTTGGTGGGACCCAACTCGGGATGCCGCAGTTCAACACCTCACGCGGGACGGGGTCATTGCACTTGTGTTTGCTGTTGCCGCAGCACTGAGTGCAGCGTCTCGTCGCCTCGCGTGGTTCAGTCTCGTTCCTTCGCTTATCGCTGCCACTCTCCAAGTGACGGCTGGCATCTACGACTACAACGTGGACCACACAGGTGCCTGGTTCGAAGCCATCCACCTACTAGGCGTCGTCACTGCGGTGCTTATCGCCTTTGAGAACAGGCCACGTCGCTCGTCTGTGAACTAGCCGAAAACCAACTCTGCCATCGTGCGCAGTGTGTCGACACTGCCACCCAACACGATTGTGGTGACTCGAGAGTCTTTCCAGGCTTCGAGGTCATGTTTGATCTTTGCTTTTGAGCCGACAAGACAAATTTCGTCGATCATCTTGTCTGGCACGCTGGCAATTGCCTCATTTTGTTTGCCGTTCAAGAACAAGTCCTGGATGATGTCGACATCTTTTTCGTAGCCGAGGCGCCGAAAAACATCGGCGTGGAAATTCATCTCTTGTGCGCCCATGCCTCCGACGTACAAGGCAAGCACAGGACGCAGGGCGTCGTAGGCCTTGTCAATGTCTTCGTTGATGGACACATTCACAGTGGGCAAGATTTCGAATTCACTCTCGTGACGTCGCGCTGTTGGTCGAGCCCACCCCTCTTTGAGATGCGGCAGATACAACTCTTCATGCCGCGGTGCGTAGAAAATTGGAAACCATCCGTCACCAATTTCTGCCGCTAACGCAACATTCTTTGGACCTTCCGCGCCGAGAAATATCGGCACGTCCTTTCGCAATGGATGGGTCATGACATTCAGTGCTTTGCCGAGCCCAAGACCATCCTGTGCTGGTATCGGGTATTCCGGTCCCTCATTTGTCAGGCGATCTTCACGCGCCAAGATCTTGCGAATGATGCCGACGTACTCACGTGTTCGAGCGAGAGGCCGAGTGAACCGTTGGCCGTACCAACCTTCGACGACTTGAGGGCCACTGACTCCCAAGCCGAGAACGAACCGTCCACCCGAGAGATGATCGAGCGTGATTGCCGCCATCGCTGCAGCCGACGGCGTACGTGCAGAGATCTGCATGATGTTGGTACCGAGGCGAATTTTCGAGGTCATCGACCCCCACCACGCCAACGGAGACACTGCATCGCTTCCCCAGCTCTCGGCCGTGAACACCGAGTCGTATCCGAGTGCCTCGACCATCTTGATGGTCTCGGGCACGTTGGGGGGCATTGACCTTCCCCAATAACCGATGTGCCAGCCGAGTTTCATTGGCGAATCGTACCCTTCACCTTCTCGCCGATACGCACCCCGAACTACCCTCACACGTGGGCTTCGTACACCAACCGCTTTGGGGGTAGTCAGTGGACATCGGGTACACCGTTGAACAAGAAACGCTGCGCAAGGAACTGCGCACGTATTACGAACATCTCCTCACACCAGAGGTTGTTGCCGAGTTGGGCAAGAGCCATGGCATCGGAAAAGAACCTCGCAGAGTCTGGAAGCAGATGTGCTCTGACGGTTGGGCCGGAATCGGCTGGCCGAAGGAGTACGGCGGCCAAGGCCGCTCGGCTATTGAACAGTTCATCTTCTTCGACGAGTCGATGCGCGCAGGTGCACCAGTCCCGATGTTGTCCATCAACACTGTCGGACCCACCATCATGAACTTTGGCTCACAAGAGCAAAAGGATTTCTTCTTGCCAAAGATCCTCGCCGGAGACCTGCACTTCTGCATCGGTTACAGCGAACCAGGTGCAGGCACAGACCTCGCATCGCTTCAAACTCGCGCAGTGCGTGACGGTGATGAATACATCATCAACGGGCAGAAAATGTGGACGTCGCTCTCGAGCGATGCTGACTACTGCTGGCTCGCTGTGCGCACCGGTCCACTTGAGTCCGAAACCCCCGCTGGTGAAATCTGGAAAAAGCACAAGGGCATCAGCATCATCATCGTGCCGATGAACACTCCGGGAATTTCTATTCAACCCCTTCGTCTCATTGGTGAGCACGACATCAATGCCGTGTACTTCGACAACGTGCGCGTACCGGTTGCGAACTGCGTCGGTGGCGAAAATCAAGGATGGACGCTCATCACCAATCAGTTGAATCACGAGCGAGTCACCTTGTGCAGCACTGGCGTCATCGAGCGTGCATTCCAAGAGACAAAGGCATGGGCAGAAGAAACCAAGTTGCCCGACGGTCGTCGCGTTGCCGATCAAGAGTGGGTGCAACTGAACCTTGCACGCGTGTATTCGACCATCGATGTGTTGCGCCTCATGAACTGGCAGAGCGCATGGGAGGCCACCAAGGGCGTGCTCGACATCGGGCACTGCTCGGCCATCAAGGTGTACGGCACCGAGTTCTACCTCGATGCGTTCCGACTGCTGTTCGAGATCCTCGGTCCGCCCGGGTACCTGAAGGCG